>JBGSIG010000398.1:0-5992 GCA_041742655.1 Ferruginibacter sp.
CAACTCCGGAGGCTTGCCTGCCTGGTCCACGTAAACAATCATTCCATCTAATCCAAGCCCCATTGCTTCGTTTACCTGTTCCTGAACCGAACCCGGCAGTGGCATAATCCAGGCCTTAACTAAAATCCATGGTACAAAAAACAAGGAGATCACGGTTCCAACAATCAATCCTATTCTGAGTATGCGTTTTGTTCGTTTCTTCGTCATAATGTAAATTTTTTATCATTGGCGTAGCGACAGAGCCTGGTTTATATTTGTTGATGAACGTGCCGGCAGGAAGGCAGGTTCGTGCTAAAGTAATAACTTTTAAATTGTTGAGCGCAACAGCCATTATATTATAGTATGGTTAAGGTGGCTGTTTGTGTTGCGTCAACCGTAAAAGCAACGAGCTGCAACAAGATTTAACAATATTATAAACACTACACAAATGCTCCGGTAATATTGAGTATCCGGTGCTTGACATATCTTCGCTGATAGAATAAATTTTTTCTGAAACTGCCGTTGCTACAAGGTTTGCACAAGCGGCCGCCTAATATTATCACCCATCTCTGCATGGGCCAATTATAAAAAGTTGTCTTTAATATCAATATAAATCTGTTATAAACTGATTAGTGTTTCCATATGCCTGCTGACCCCATGCATTGCTGTGATGTAGACATGATTTTTTTAACATAAGTTCGCTTTCAATTCGTGTATTCTTTTTTATGGTAAATCATTTAATCATTACTTTTTTACTAAGCATATCTCCTTTTGGCGAAGCAAGGGTGGGCATTCCGTATGCCATTTTAAATGAGGTGCCGTTTGCATGGGCACTGCTTGTGGGACTTGGGGCCAACCTGCTTATTTTTCCTTTGCTCATTTTTTTAATAGATACATTTAACAGCCATCTGTGGCCCAACCGCTTTTATAAAAAAGGCGTGGTTCGCTTATCAAGAATTGCCAGAAAAAAAACGGGCAGCAGTATTCAGAAATACGGCTTTTGGGGACTGATGATTTTTGTAATGATCCCTTTGCCCGGCACCGGTGCTTACCTGGGCACCATTGCCGCATCTATTTTTAAGATTGACCGCCGAAAAGCTTTCTGGGCTGTAAGCCTTGGTGTTTTCATTTCCTGCATCGTGATGGCCGTTGCCTCTCATTATGGCAATTTGGGTTTGGATAGGCTGTGAGTATGCTACCGAAATTTTTTTTACATCCGTTTTTTTGCTTACACGAAGGCGTAATTATATTCGCTATTTGAAATTGCTGCGTTATCCCACCAGCATTAAATTTATAAATCGGTCTGGTCTCTGGTCTCTTTAGCTGCCGCCGTTTGGTCTCCGACCAACGGCGATTTCAATCAAAGTATTTTTTGATTTTGTATAGTGTATTGCGGCTTTTCGCCGTTGGTCGGAGACGAGACGGCGTTATTATTTTATGTACTTCTTTTTGGGGTTCCTTTTATGATGATAAACTGATGAAATAATAATGAGTTGCTTATCTTCATCAACAAAATAAATAATGTAATACGGGTATTTCTTTAATGATAATTCTCTAAAATATTTATACCTGTTCTTGTATCGCAAGGGGTTTTCACAAATACTTTTTATTTTCTCCTGACAGCTATTACAAAATTCTCTGCTGCTCTCTTACTTCGTACCTCGTACCAACTAACAGCACCCTTAAATTCTACCAATGCATCAGGAGTGTAAATATGCCGGTAACTCATTTTCGTTTACCTGGTTGTAAGATTTTATTAATTTGTTTATCAGCTTCTGCTGCACTTATCATCTTGCCACCATTCTTATAATAGGCATATCGTTTGTCAAGTTCTGCTTTAAATTCGCCTGAATATTCTATTTCCTCCTGTTCGATATCATCTTCAAAAAGTGCATACATAGCTTTAACCTTTTTGTCATCTGCCACTTTCATATAATTGACTAATTTTTCACGGATGGCTAGTGTTGTCATATTTTCTGATTTTATACAAATTTACTTTTTTTTGCCTATTGTTAACCGATTTCACAATTCTACGATCATCCTGCATTTTAAAGGTGTCGAATTAGAGAGATTTAAAAGTTCCTTATCTCAATAGGTACACCGTAACATTATACAGTTACAAATTGGTAACCTTTTGCAGAAAATTTTTTCCAAAAACTGTGATTTTTTTCAACTTCTGCGATTAACCTTACAGGTAGCTACCCAAACTTTTACTTAAATCACAAACTTATATACGATGAAAAAGTTAACCATACACTTAATGCTGTTGTTTGCCTGTCTGTTTGTTTCAACAGTAAATGTTACAGCCCAATCCAAAAATGCCGGTAGCCATAAGCTGGTATCGCTCTATAATAAAAAAGAATACCAATTGAAAGTATTGCTGCCGGCAAAATACTCGGCATCTGATACGGTGGGGTATCCCGTGCTCTACGTACTGGATGGAGATTACTCTACCAATCTATTCCAGTCAACACTGCATTTATTTTCGCTGGCACCGGAGCTGCAGGAGGTGATCATTGTTACTATTGATGGCGTTAACAAATCGCACGAACAATGGCTGGCCAGCCGGTATTATGATTATACACCCTCTTCCGATCCGGCGGCCGATACAGCCATTGCCCGGTTTATGAAAAACCCTGTGGTGCCATCAGGCGGAGCAGCCGAATTTTTGCAAACGCTGGAAAAACAAATACTGCCCTGGGTGCAACAGCATTATAAAACCAATGCCGACAGAGGTTTGTACGGGCACTCGCTGGGCGGACTTTTTGCCGCCTATTGTTTACTACAAAAGCCTACCTTATTTAGAAAATATTCTATCAACAGTCCATCGCTTTGGTGGCGCCAGGGTGAAATGGCGAAACAATTTGCCGCCACAGCTACACCTAATGCGGCTATTGACGTGAGGGTGTTTTTATCGGCGGGAAAAGCGGAAGGTGGTTTTATGATACAGCCTATTGATGCTTTTGAAAAGGTAATAATTACTAACTTACCGGGTATAAAAATGAACTATAAAATATTTGACGACGAAACGCATTTGTCTGTAGTACCGCTCACGTGTACACGCACATTAAAAACCTTTTATCCCCTTACCGCATCCCGGTGACAACAAAGACCCGCCAATGACAAAGGACAAAGAAACATTTTTACGGTTGCTGGAGGAACATAAAGGTATCATCATAAAGATCTGCAATGCGTATTGCCAGGCGAGGGATGATAAAGAAGATCTTTCACAGGAAATAGTATATAATCTCTGGAAGGCATTTGGCGCTTATACCCCGGATCATAAATTTTCCACCTGGTTGTACCGGGTTGCATTAAACGTGGCTATTTCTTATTATCGTAAAGAAAAGCGTTCGCTGCCATACACGCCTTATGATGAAAACCTGATCATTTTTAGTGAAGAAGGAAATAAGCAAGAGCTGGAAGGAAACCTTTTGTTATTGCAGCAATTTATTTTTGAACTGAAAGAAATTGATAAATCCATTATGCTGCTGTACCTGGATGATAAAAATTATCGTGAGATAGCAGACATCACCGGCATCTCAGAAACCAATGTGGCCACTAAAATAAACCGGATTAAAACGAATCTTAAAGCAAAATTTTCAAACCATTAAACAGAACGTTATGGAAATGGATGAATTAAAATCAATGTGGCAGGCCAGTGAAGCAAACATGGAAAAGTCAGCAAAGCTGAATACAGCATTACTGGATAAAATTGAATCACGGAAAATACAATCTATCCTAAAGCCCCTGCTGGTAAAAAACAAAATAGTATTGGTTTTGCATATACTGTTTATTGCAGGGTTGCTTATTTTCTTTGTGTATCATATAGCCGACCTGCCCTATGCTGCATCTGCATTGGTATTGTTGCTGTACTATGTTTACTTAACGGTGAACTGCATACAACAAATAAAGGCTATCCGTAATGTGGACCGTTGTGCTGATCTAGTTGGTAAACAAACAGCACTAGCCCAACTGAATACACATATGCTGCAGTACCCGCGGCTTTCGTTGCTCAGCATTCCTATCTTCCTTTCTTTTCCGGTGGTTGTAATGAAGGCGTTGATAGATGTGCAATTGAATTGGTTCAACGGCCTGGACATTATTGAGCATACACAGGCTAAATGGTGGACGGTAGAATTAATTGTGTATGTGTTATTTATACCGGCAGGTATTTGGTTTTACCAGCAGGTGAAGCCCGCCAATATGCACAAACCATGGGTAAGGAATATTATCCGCAACATGAGCGGTAAGAAAGTTTATAAGGCTGCCCGGTTTTTGGAGGAATTGCAGGGATTGAAAAAGGAGAAATGAGTGCAACTATAATATTAGCATATAAGAATTGGTATAGCTGTGATATTTGAAGTCGCTTGCCTTCCTTTATTTGTAAGATGATTTATTTGCTGCAGGTCGGTGCGAAACCGATCTCGGTGTGTGAAACTAAATACAGAAGCAGAAAGTCACGAGGTTAAGGAACCAAGTTCAAAAAAATCAAGTATTAATAATCCATTCTTTCATTGTAAGAAATTCAATATCTTCTGTCAAAATTTGAGGAGTTTGCCAATCATTATAATATTCACCTCCGATTTTTTTTATTTGACGTAAAACCTCACTTATTTTTGAACCATAATATTCACCATAGCCAGGTATTAATATGTTACCTTTTGATGAAGTAGTAATATCTTTTCCGAAGCAAGCAATATTATCGAGCAAAAAATATCTTCGTGATAATTTGTAGAAAGCAGTGTTAACAATGGCTTTATTATTTTCAGATATTTCTAAACCATTTTTTTCTGTATTTGCTATTACACGAGCAATTTCTTTTGAACTATACCCTTCCTTTTTTAACCTCTTTTTAGCACTTTCTAAATTGAAATCACAAATCGCTAAAGCATGAACTAATTCTAAGGGAGTTAAGAAACCAATTGCCTGTAATATTTGTCTCAACTTAATAGGAAAACTTCTCACTTGAAAAAAATTTTCCGTGTTGTTCATAAACAACAATTTTTTTAAATCACCATTCAATGATCCATAATAACCTCCGCCATCAACATATTCAACAAATGTTGCATTTGGCATATCAAGTAATACTGCTGCTCTTGATGCAGTAGTCTGATCAACATTTTTATGACTTACGCTACCACTATCTCCCGCATAAAATTGTGCTTGGATGTAAATCTTATTCTGCCACTCTTTTATATTGTAGGGAAGAATAAAGTCATAAGCCCTAGTTTTTTTATTTAAAATTGGATCAGAAATAATTGGCTTGACATCATTCTTATTGTAATCTTCATTTGCTTTCAAGCCCCAACTATTCATGTGCCCTCTTAAAATTGATTCAGGCTTATGTCCACCAGAGGCACTTGCCGATCCTCTAACATAACCAATAATCATAGGGGTTAAAAGATCGTCTTCACAACCCAATTTTTTTAATTCAAAATATTTTGAACCAAATATTTTGAGTGATCTGCTATAAATCTCTTGATTTAAAATGTATTCAAAATAATAATGAAGTAATTGTCTCTGAGCTAATTTAATTTCTGCGCTTAATTTAAGATTTGCTAACGTTCCATCATTGATATTTGATTTAGTATCTTCAATTTTGAGTATTAGGAAAGCAATATCCTCGGACTTAATTACTCGAGGTATTTTGTTTACTTCGATATAATTTTTTCCCTTAAATGCCGGATATTTTTCTAGCTTTTGAAACTCTTTCAAATAAATGGGAAATTGACATTTGTAATTGTTATCAGTTTTTCCTGTTATTAAAAAAAGGAAGTCGCAAAATGCGATTACCAATTTGTATCCGTCATCAGAATTCTTATACTCCAATCCATTTATTAAAGCATTTACTATATACTTAACAGATTCAGCATCTTTGGATGTAAACTCCTTATTTAAAGTGCCGAGGAGTTCAATAGCTTCTTTAATATTTGCAATAGTCTTGTGAAAAATTTCTGAATCTCTAATTTCTTCCAGGTATGGAGTAACCCAATGATCAAATTCTTTCAAC
>JBGSIG010000399.1:0-2829 GCA_041742655.1 Ferruginibacter sp.
TGGGCGGCATTAACGGCATTGAATGCGTAAAGATTTTAAAAGAGCTTTATCCGCAAATTCTATTTATGATGTGTACCGTGTATGAAGAAGATGAAAAAATTTTTAACGCCTTAAGTGCGGGTGCCAGTGGATACGTGCTTAAGAAAACAACCCCGGATAAATTACTCGTCGCCATTACAGAACTGTACGAAGGCGGAGCTCCTATGAGCAGCCAGATTGCCAGCAAGGTTGTTGCCGCCTTTAAAAGCAAGCCTGCGTTTTCAGCCAGTAGCGATTCATTAGAAGTATTGTCTAAAAGAGAAAAAGAAATACTGGAAGCATTGTCGAGAGGCCTATTGTATAAAGAAATTGCCGATCAGCTTTTCATAAGTTCGCAAACGGTTCGTAAACATGTGTACCATATTTACGAAAAACTGCACGTAAGCAATCGTGTTGAAGCTGTGAACAAATTCTTTGGACGATAGTTTATTCATGCTGCTACTAACATTCAGCTGCTATTTTCATTCTAAAAATCTCCAAAACCAAAAGTCGGTCTGTGGGGTGTTGCCTATGGGGAAATCGTGCGTATGGCCCGAGTTTTTAAACTGGTATTTTTCATAAAATTTTTGAGCCCTCAGATTATTCTCCCACACGCCAAGCCATACCACCTGGTATTTATTTTGTTGCGCAAATGAAATAAAATAATCCATCATTTGTTGCGCTATTCCTTTACCGAAAAACTCCTTATCAACATACGACCTTTTTAATTCTAATGCCTTCCATTGCTTTACTTCTTTCCAGTTTCGGTAATCTTCCATAAAGCGCAGGTAGCCTACTGGTTCACCATCCAATTCAGCAAAATAGTAATAATCGTCAGGGTAGCTTAATTCCGTTTGTACCTGTGCCAAATTAAAATACAGCTTCAGAAAATATTGCATATCTTCTTCGGTGCATGTTCCTGTGAACGTGTCATAAAATGTTTGCCGGGAAATTTTTGCAAGCGCTGGCGCATCATTTAACGATACTCTTCTAATAGCTACATTCATAACATCTAATAAAAAACCAGTTGTAAATGCTACCAGTTCAATTCTAAAATATTATTTTTTTGATCTACATCAGCCATTCTTTTCGAAGGATCTATTTCAACTTTTTTTAGATCGATCAACCGGTGCTTAAACTCAACAATGTAAGTCGGGTGTGTCCATCTCCATTCTTCATGCACGGTTCTGTTTTGTGCTGCGTCTTCTGAACGCTTTTCGCCAAACATCAGGTTAAGGGGCATATAATGCATTTCAGTAGATCCATCTTTAAAACTAAGTTGCAGATCTATTGGCATAGGTATATCGCCAATTCTTTTTAACCGTATTTTCGATACGCCGTCGTCCTCCCACAAACTATCAATGCTGTAATCTATTTTTTTTGTTGTGTTGCACCAGTATTCTTTATACCAGTCGAGCTTTACACCACTAACATCTTCTGCAAGTTTTACAAAATCGCTTGCATTTGGATGTTTAAACCGCCATTGTTTATAGTACTCCAATAATATTCCATCTCTTACCCCGGCACCAACTACATAGCCTAATTGCGACATAAAAACACAACCCTTACTGTAGGATGCGATACTGTATCCGACATTGGTATTAAAATGATCAGCATGCGTAGTGAGCGGTTCTTCAAACGGGCTTTTAGCAAGAAAATAATATGACTTATAGCTACCGGAATGATCCAGTGGTAAAAGTGCCGCCGCCGAATCAAGTTTTGCTATGTACGCCAGGTTAGATGCATTTTTTACCCTGGTTACTTTATCCCGGTAATATGCTTCCACAAGGTCGCTGGCGTATTCTGTAAACCCTTCATCCATCCAGCCATACATGCTTTCGTTGGTGCCGAGCATCATCTGGTACCAGCTATGCATCCATTCATGAAAAACGGTACCCAAACCGGGGCCAACAATTAATGTTGCCATCGGGTATTCCATTCCGCAATCGCCACCTTGAATAAATGAATATTGTGGATAAGGATATTTTCCAAACTTACTTTCTATAAAAGGCAATGCGGTTACAGCTGCATCTGCAACGGTAGTCCATGCGGTATCATTTTTTAAATCATTTTCCTTATAATGATAAATAATATTTAATGTAGGTCCGCCGTTGGGCATTTTGCGTACTAAATGTTTATAATCGGGGTCAGCCGCCCACACAAAATCGTGTACATTATTTCCTGTAAAATGCCAGGTGCGTTTAGCCTTTGACGTTGGTTTCAATTCGGTGCCTGGCTTATCGTAGCCCCAGCCAATTTCTGTTGCATTCGTCAATACTCCGGTGCCGCCTAATTTGTAAGTTTTATCAATAGAAATGGTTACATCAAAATCGCCCCACACACCGTAAAACTCACGGGCAACATAAGGTGTGGGATGCCAGCCTTCATAATCGTATTCAACTAATTTTGGGTACCACTGGCTCATGCTGTAGCGTACACCGGTTGTTGGGTTGTCTCTTCCGCTGCGGCGTATTTGTAACGGCACCTGCGCCTCAAACACCATATCGAAAACTACGGTGGTTTTAGGAGCTATTGCTTTGGTGAGTTTTACTTCCAATATTGTTTCATGGTATTTAAATGGCTGCTCTATCCCATTCATTTTTAATGAGATGATTTTTTGGTAGCCAACTTCATCGTCATTCAATTTACTGATGCGGTCTTTTACCCTGCCATCCCAATCGGGCCGGCCATTCACCATCGTTTTACCAAGTTCCCTGCTGCGTGCATCCATACTGCTGTTGGGCTGAAAGGCATTAAAATACAAATGATAAAAAACCTTGTTCAACACATCTGGTGAATTGTTGGTGTAGG
>JBGSIG010000400.1:0-3333 GCA_041742655.1 Ferruginibacter sp.
CATCTGCCACCAGGAGGGCAATACATTCTTAAATAGTCTGTATACAAAGTTGATAAATGTTTAAAGGTTCCCTCGCCCTCAGATATGCTGTGTGTTCTGTTTGGGTAACTCATTAACTGAAATTGTTTGTTGTATTTTACCAATTCATTTATTAGCATTTCTGCATTTTGATAGTGTACATTGTCATCGGCGGTACCATGAATGTACAAGAGGTGTCCTTGAAGATTTTTTGCGTATGTGAGCGGTGACCCGTTTACGAAATCCTGCATATTTTCCTGTGGTAACCCCATATAACGCTCCTGGTACAGATTATCATAGGTAAGCTGGTTAACAACAGCAGCTACTGCAATACCCGTTTTATAAATTTCAGGATACTGAAACATCAGGTTCAGTGTTGCTGTACCTCCCCCGCTCCAGCCCCAAACTGCAATGCGACTTGAATCTACGAAAGGCCATTCAAGAATTTTTTTGGCGGCCAATGCCTGGTCCTTAATATTTACAAGGCCAATTTTTTTATACACGCTCTTTCTCCATTCCCGTCCTTTGGGAACAGGCGTACCACGGTTATCAATGGAGATATAGATATACCCATCCTTGGCCATATCACCCTGGTACAAAAAGTTATTGGCCACGCCATATTCGTCTTTTACATTTTGTCCCCATGGTTCAGTATAAACATAAAATACAACCGGGTATTTTTTTGAAGTATCAAAGTTCAAGGGTTTTACCATCCATGCGTCCATCTCAATTCCTTCATCTGTCTTTATGGTAAAAAATTCTACATTGGATGTTGCTTTATTTGCTTTGGCAATAGCATTATTTACTTTATCATCCTGTAGTTGCTTATGCTGCGGCAATGATACCAGTTCCTGCGTATAAGGAACATAATAATTAGAAAAATTATGAACCGCAAATGTACCAGTGGGAGAAACGTCATACCCATGGGTTCCCGGTTGATTTGCCGGCGATAATCGCTCGGCCTTGCCTTTACCATCCAGCGTTATCCTGTACAAATATTTTTGCGTGGCATTTTCAGGTGAAGCCATAAAATATACATACCCACTTTTTTCATCAATTGCACAAATATCCATTACATCATAATTACCCACGGTAATCAAAGTTTCGCCTGTGCCATTTTTGCCAATGCGGTACAAATGGCGCCAGCCGTCTTTTTCGCTGCTCCAGATAAATTCTTTTCCGTTGTTCAGCCAATCCCAACCGCCATATTGATAATCTTCGTCCCATAACTGCTGTAAATCTATCCAGGCCGCATCTTTTTCTTTATAAATTGCAGTGGATTTTCCCGTTGCAACATTGCACAATAAAATATCGCTTGCATTTTGTTTACGGTTAAGGTGCTGAAGAATTAATTCGGTATTATTGGCCGCCCATTCCATCCGCGGCACATACGATTGTAACACTGCATCCGTAGGTATGTCCATCCATTTTGTTTTTGCAGTAGCAATATTTACCACACCAATTTTAAAAGGAGATGGTGGTTCTCCGGCAATAGGATATTCAACGGGCTTTGCAAAAGGATAAATAGAATCGGTATTGTCAATCATCAGGTAGTCTTTGGTATTTTTTGCATCCATTTGCCAGTAAGCAATTTGCTTCCCATCGGGACTCCACCTAAAGCCATCACGACAAAAAAATTCTTCTTCATAAGCCCAGTCGAAAGTGCCATTGATGAGTTTGCGTGTACCGTTGGTTGTTAGTGGGTTTATTTTACCTGTTACAACATCTTCAACATAAAGGTTATACTGGCTTACATAAGCAATTTTGCTTGCATCATTGTTGAACTTGGCAAACATCAATGAAGAAGCAGGCAATGTTTTGCCAACCTGGGTCAGTTTCCTATCCGCAAGATTTAATATCCAGTAATCGCCCCTTGTATCATACCGCCAAACTTTTTCTGTGTTGGTATAGATTAATAATTTTTTACCATCCTTTGAAAAGAAAAAGTTACGCACTTTTAATGGTGCAGATTCACCTGCTGGTGTAAGTGCAGCAGCATCGGCAATTGTGTTTTCTGTAAAATCCAGCATGCTATATTCAATTATTTTACCATGACTGGCTTTGTAATAACTGTTACCATCCTCACTCCAGTGCGTGCCTTTAGGGGGTTGGGCATTCGCCTGGAAAGAAAAGATAATAAAGAGGCAAAAAAATATCCCGGTCATTCTTAAATGCATATTATTAATTTTAGCTGGCGAAAGTAACTTTTTTTCTCAAAAGCTTCTTCTATCGGGTACATATAAAAGGTTAATTTAGCTCATTAATGAGTCAAATGTTTTACTGCGGCAAACCAGGTTATAAAAGTCATCAACATTTTTAAAATTATTTAATGAAAAAATTAAAGCTTTTTGTATTGGCGCTCCTTTGTATTGGCACGCTGAAATCTTTTGCACAGGACACGGCTTTTATCCGTCCGGATATTACAGCTAAAGGCTGGAAAGATATGTTTGCAAAGGATCTTTCAGATGGCATTTTTTCTGCGGGTGTATGGAGTTGCAACAATGGGGTTATGACTGCAAGCAAGGACGAAGCAATATGGAGTAAAGAACAGTATGATGATTTTGTGCTTGACCTGGATTTTAAAAATGCCGATGGCACCAATAGCGGTGTTGTTGTTCATGCTTCTGATATTGTAGAATGGATACCTCATTCTGTTGAGATACAAATAGCCGATGATTATTCAAAGGAATGGAGTGCTGCACCAGCTACATGGCAATGTGGTGCAATATTTGGTCACCAGGCAGCAAGCAATAAATCATTGAATAAGGAAGGTGAATGGAATCATTATACAATCACCTGCCGCGGAAGAAAAATATGGATCGTTTTAAATGGCATACTGATAAATGCCTGCGACATGAGCCTCTTCACTTCAGCCAAAAAAAATCCTGATGGATCAGATATTCCAGCATGGTTAAGCAACCCGATGGCTACACTACCTTTGCTTGGGCATATTGGTTTCCAGGGTAAACATGCGGGGGCGCCGATTTATTTTAGAAATATTAAGGTTAAAAAATTGAGCCCATAAATGTAAAGGTTACTGCATTGTCTATTATTCCATTTGTCCTCATGGTTGCAATTTTCTTAAACCTCCATTTTAAATGAGACGAATTTCTGAATTTAACCATAAACATGCAGTTCTTCATAGTAAACAATTATATCTTCATCTTGTCCGCTATTTCCACCCAGAACAAAGATATTGTTACCTTCAAGTGCTTCATAATAGGAACCACCCCAATTATAATCAATAATTGTATTACGCCCGGGTTCTGACTGCTCACAAATACCACCATGTTTCACATAAACCCATTTTACATT
>JBGSIG010000401.1:0-13553 GCA_041742655.1 Ferruginibacter sp.
AAATAAACCAGCAGAATTACAGTAATACCGTATTCTATTAATATACCTATTAACCTTCCTTACACAAAAAGAGTACGGGAACGGAGTGAAGTGCCAGCGTGAATGCAAAGGAGAATGGAGATAATATTTTACCAGTTCATCAATTAGCCTTACTCCAATTTAAATTCTAATTAATAGGCCAAATCCGGAGTTTTTTTAAAAAATGCAATCGATTATAATATTTTTTACCTGTAAAGCTGAAAAAGCCTGACTAATTAAAACAATTTATTCGTGCCCGTATTCCAGTCAGAAGCTATTTAGCTGCCCACGAAATTCTTTTGTGATTTGAAGATATGCATCCTTCCTGGCAAGGGCCTTACTCTTAGCCTGTGTGATAGAAAACGTTGCGATTGCCACAGTGGGATTACTATTCAAATTTCCTTCCCTGTTAGCGCAACGTCCTCAGCTCTGCTCATGGCTCGTTGAGAGACGTTTCGGCGAATTAGGATTAATGACCAAGAACCGGGCGTAAAGAGTTATCGAATTCTTCCTGTTCTTTCTAAAGCCTGAAGGAAAAAGTAACCTTTCCTTTTTTCTGCAATGCTTGTAGTATATGAATATTCTGGAAGTCCTTTTTTTAGAATCAGGGCAGTATCTTTTAAATTAATGAGTACATATGAACCACAGCCAAATGAAGAAAAAATATTGCAAAAATAACCTGTCAAAACAGGTTCCCGATCAACCGTTAGAACGAATGGAATTCCAACCTTGAGATCAGGCTTCAACGCTCCTATTCTTTTTGCAGCTTCTTTTTTAAAATATATCTTATTCAAACTGGTATCAAAAGACTCAATATCATCGTCACTAATAAATGGAAGAACTGGTAAATCATTCTTTTGAAATTTAAATTCAGTTACTATTCCATTTTCGATTTTTGGTTTGAGGTTTTTTAGAAGATAAATCTCTATTGAATAATTAATTTTGGGATCACGAAAACTTCCAAGTATAACTAATAGTAATATTGTTATGAAAGCTTTTTTCATTTTTAAAGGTACTAAAAAATGCAGCTCTGCACTATGTCCCACGAATCGCCGCTGTAGAAATTTTTACAAAAGCCTTTTTTTTAGCAGATCAATTTTATCTGTCAATCCTTTATAAGCAAGTGTAGCTGCAGACATATCGCTAAGCGCATCTGACAGTGCCGCTTTTTCGTCGGCTTCCAGTGTATCAATATCGTAAAAATAAGTACGAATCGTAAACAGGAAAGCATTCTCGCCGGGAAAGCCTACCATGTTTTGCCGCTCTGTTCTTACATATAATTTAGATTGCATGCCGGCTGCTTTTCTTCCATACCATTCATCTTCATCCGTACCAGGTGGTGCTGCGGGGTGGTGATTCAACCTGGTGTCTGTTGCTACGCCCCATGCAAACCTTGTAAATGGCCCTTTATTTACCAGCGAGTGCAGCATTTTTTTATAGTGCCTGTTTATTTTTTCCATATCTGCCACGGGCGCATGTACCACATCAAAGGGCCTGCCTATCTTTTCCTGCGGAGCCCAGTGATTGGGTGCGCAAAGATGTATGGCAGCAAGCCAGTCTTCGTCGCGGTTGATCTGGCATATGGCCATATCTTCCTGTACCTGGCAGCATAGTGCATCAAATAAAGAAGTATAAATACTTCCTTCCAGTAATTCATTTTCAAAATCCCATTTTAATGCAATGCCATTTTTTTTATTCAGCAATTCCCAGTGCTGATGATTTTTTTTGAGCTCAAAATAATGGGGGTGTTCTTTTACCAGCCGCTGTATGATATACCAGTTTACAGCTGCTGAAGTTTTTTTCCAGAAGATTTTCTCGCAATAGTATTTAAGAAGATCTTCCTGCCTGCAGCACTGTTTGTTTTGGAGGTAGCGATCATAGTTGTCGTCTATTTGAAATACCATCGCATCAGCAGGCTGCACTGCTTTTTCCATCAGTGTTAGCCCGGGGGCAGTATAGTATTTTCTATTTAAAAAAGGAAGATATTTCATCACCATTGTTTGGTTAAAAAATATCCCCGTTATTTAACCACAATAAAAATGGGCTGATCTTACATACCGTCAATATTAATTGAGCAGCATCGAGCAGTAATTCACATTTTATTAATTGGCAAAAAATCGGGGAAATGGTACAGACGCAGTACCTCTTCAAATTTATTAAAAAAATGCAGGAACGAGAAAAATATTTTTAATGATGCACTCCCTTATCTTTTTCTTTATTGCTGTTTTAATTATGTTACTACACTATTAAATTTAAAAGTTGTGGGACATTGATTTCAGTAACGGGTGGGTACAAGGCAGCGTATTGCGTTAATGGGGTGAGCATATATTTGTACCCCGCGATAGCGCCGCAGCAATGTTGAGGGCAGCCAACATAGTGTTAGCAGGTGCGACAATTTGGAAGGCACCCTGTTAGTACGTTGTATGATAATTACATTAATTTTTATGTATATTCATAGGTGGCTTTAATTAATTTAATGATTGCTTTTTCTTTTAGTAAGGCATAAAAAAATATTCATGCTCTCTTTTTCTAAAATCCCAAGCCTCGATGCGGATGTACTTATAGCCGGCGGCGGTCCTGCGGGGGCCAGTGCAGCTACTTACCTTTCACGGGCAGGGATGCGGGTATTGCTTATGGATTTTCAACAATTTCCACGTGATAAGGTATGCGGTGATTTTGTTGGCCCCATCACTCTTGAGGAACTTGACAAGCTCAATACCAGTAGTATTTTTACGAAAGAATATCAATCATCGAACCTGGTAACGAATGCTGCCCTTTTTTTAGATGGCCGCGAACTGGCAAACCATCACATTTCAAGAGTATCGGCGCTGCCTTGCTTTGGGCGTGTGATTCCCCGGCTGAAGCTTGATTGGTGGATACGTGAAACTGCCCGCCTGGCAGGTGCAGAAATATTTGAACCATATCGCGTAATAGATTTTGAGGTCTTCAAAACGCACGTTGAAGTAGTTTGTAAATATAAAAATGAAGAAAAACGTTTTAAGGTCCGGGCACTGATTGGTGCAGACGGCAGCAGCTCTACTGTGGCACGTTTACTTTCCGGAACCAAGCATTCATCTAAAAACAGGATGCTGGCTGTACGGGCTTATTTTGATAATATGGAAGGGCCGTGGCAGAGAGCAGATGTGTATTACTCTTCTGATAGTTTTCCAGGTTACTACTGGTTATTTCCTACAGGTAAAACAACTGCCAATGTAGGAATCGGTATGGTAAAAGAAACGTTTCCTGAAAATGAAATGCACTTAGATGAATTGCTGAGAGATACTATCGAAAACGATCTGGCGCTGCGCAACCGGGTAGGAAGAGCTGTGCTCAGAGGGAAAATTGTGGGTTGGCCACTTTCTACATTCGATCCGGAAATGCAGATTGTAGCTGACAGGGTTCTTTTGGTTGGTGATGCTGCCGGGCTTATTAATTCGTTGAATGGAGAGGGAATTCAAACAGCTATTTCAAGCGGCCGCTGGGCAGCCGAAACATTGGTTGATTGCCTGCAAAAAAATATGCTTACCAAAGGCGATCTTGATGCTTATCGCCTTACCGTAGAACGTGAGATTGGTTGCGATATGATGCTATCGCAGGTAGTGATTGAATTTATCCGAAACAGAACGCTCAATCCTATTTGGTTACAATTTATGAGTACCATCTCTAGCCGAGCACGTGCCAACCCAACGTATGCGGGTGTGGCGGGAGGTGTGCTCTCAGGTATTGTACCCGCCAAGGAAGTATTAAACCCTGCCTTCGTTGCGGAAACAATGATGCAAATGGGCGCTTCAGCCGGCCAGTATTGTGTAGAAACTTTTTTTGGAGGGCCGGCTGCATGGCAAAAATCTATTCAATCAATTACACAATTAAATGTAAACCTTGCGCAACACGGAATGCAAAGGCCTTTAGATTACATGAACTGGATGAAGGGGCTATCGTTAAATGGCTTTGAATTTTCGCGGCGTTTGTGGAACAATTATTTAAAAAAATAAATAATAAAAGGAACTCCGTACTTTAATAAAGCTGCTTATAAAATTATCAATCCAATACTGTAGATACTGTAACCGGTAATATAAACTCAAACAGGTGAGTTGCGGTAAAATGTTTAAAGTCTTTAATGATGTGTGTGTCAAGAATACATCATTAGCCTTAATTAGGTTTCCTGTAAATCGCTGCAATAAAAAAATTAAAAATCATATTTTTTTCTTCGCGGCCTCGATAGCATAGCAATGGCTGCTGCATCATTATTGGTGAAAGTTTCATTTACCGGATCCCAATAAATTTTTCTTTTCAACTTCATAGCAGTATGATGTAATAAACAGGCACTGCAAGACCGGTGACCAATTTCAACCGGAGCAGAAGGTGCTTTTCTTGTTTTAATACAATCTAACCAATTGGCATGTTGTTCACTACTCTCATACAAATGAATTTCATTTTTACCAATAACGGATTGTAATATTTTTGCATTGCTTGCATCAATGGGTTTAACACCGGTATTGTCCGCAACAGGATCTGTGTCGGTTACTCTATAATTTCCACGGGTAGCCCAAAGCCATCCTTCTGTACCAATAAATTTTACACCATTCGGTAATTCGTTAGAAACGATCATATGCACACCGTTAGCATACAATGCTTCCGTTCTAAAAACGCCATGCACATTCCACAACCCTTTATAATCAGGGTCATCCGTTGGGAAGTTTGCATTGCCCCAAATTTCAATTGGCCCGGTAAGTTCGGTATCCATTCCCCAATGAGCGGTATCAATATGATGAGCACCCCAGCCCGTAATCATACCGGCTCCAAACTGTTCGCAGCGCAACCACCCGGGCCTGCTGGCAATACCTTTTACGCTTGTATCTTGTGCATGCACTCTATCTTCTGTATAATAAATTTCGGGTGTAGCGCCCAGCCATGCATCATAATCTATACTTGCAGGCACAGGCATTTGAATTTTACTGCCACCACCGGGGTCGCCAGGCAAACCAACCTCAACGGTTATTAATTTTCCAATTCTTCCATTGCGCACCAACTCACATACTTTTTTAAATTGAGGCCAGGGATCAATAGAACGTTGCTGGCTTCCCATCTGTAAAATTTGCCCGCTTTTTGTTACAGCGGTACTTAAAATTCTTCCTTCCTCAATGGTTAGCGATGCAGGTTTTTGCAAATACACATCCTTGCCTGCATTAACGGCATGCACCCCAACAATGGCATGCTGATGGTCGGGCAGGCTGATATGAACGGCATCAATATCTTTATTTGCTAAAAGTTCTTTATAATCGTAATACACTTTTATTTGCCAGTCGCCTGCAAGGCCGCCATTAAACGCCGCAGCTTTTTCGTAACTGCTTTTTACGGCAGCAGGCCCTGCATCCGCCCGGTTTTTATCTATATCGCAAACAGCTATTATTCTTGCACCGGAATATCTGGCAATCGATGTCATGTCGTGCGAAGTTGAAATTCTGCCACAACCAATTGAGGCAACATTGATCTGGTTGCTGGGTGCATTTTTACCAAATACACTCGCCGGAACAATCATCGGGAAATTAGCTGTAATAGCAGTACCTACCGCGGTTTTAATTGTAGTGCTTAAAAATTTTCTGCGGCTGGCAGACGATCTTTTTTCTTTTTTCATTGTGATATGTTTGAAGCAACCATCTTAAAATATTTTATTTTTTCAACGCCATTACCCGTGCATTTTTTTGTGCTTTCAGTGCCAATTCTGTTGCAAGAAAACAATGAGCCTGTGTCATGGCGGTTTCAGTTCTGTTTACTACATCATCAACAAATAAAGGGCCGAAGGGCAATGCTTCATTTTTGCAATCTATATGCACCATTTCTTTTTTATTTACCATGTATAAATGATTGCCACCTTTATTTCCTGAAAGTATATCCGTGTTTTTTCTTACTTCAATATATCCATCCGTTCCCAAAATGGTTAGCCTTCCATCACCCCAGGTGTCTAAGCCATTTGGCGTAAACCAGTCAACCCGTACATACCCACTACCACCATTGCCGCTTAACATCACATCGCCAAAATCTTCAAACAAAGGTTTGTCGGGATGATGAACATTTCCTACCTGCGACATTAAAACCTGTGCTTCGGTAGAGCCGGTAAAATGTAAATACTGATCGAATTGATGTGAACCAATATCTGTAAGAATGCCACCAAATCTTTTTTTATCCCAAAACCAATCCGGCCGCACTGCTAATCCCGTTTTTCCAATATTATTACCAATTCTATGTGGTGCTAAATTTACTGTTTGAATTACCTGGCCAATTGTACCTGCCTTTACTAATTGACTTGCTTTTTCTGTGGCTTTATTTTCAAAACGTTCACTGTACATGATGGAGTAAATCCGCTTTGTTTCTTTTTGAACTTTTTTAACTTCTGCCAATTGTTTTAAAGTAATGATGCCCGGTTTATCCGTTAAATAATCTTTGCCGTGTTGCATTACACGAATGCCTAATGGAGCTCTTTCGTCGGGTATACCCGAACTTAATACCAATTGAATGGCAGGGTTCTCTAAAATTTCACTTTCGCTTTTTGCCAATGTAGCCTCAGGAAATGTTTTCAAAAACGCAGCCGTTAAATCGGGTTGTTCAGCATACAAGGCTACTAATTCACCTCCACCTCGTTTGATGGCATCAGTCATTCCGTAAATATGCGGGTGATCAATATTAATCACTGCAAATTTTATGCGATTGGGTGCTGTAATTATTTCCTTTTGTTTTTCGGAAGATGCTGCAAATGTGACCTTATGAATGAAAGGAGACATGAGCATTAAGCCAGAAGCTTTAAACGAATTTTTTAAAAATTGCCTTCTGAGTTTGTTTTGATTATTCATATAGCAAGAGCGCTTTTCAAGTTACTAAAATTATTACGCCGGAAATTTTTTAAATTGCCTTACTTAAAGATAATTAAAACTTCCATTTATTAACCTCCGCCTTGTATTCGTATCCCATGAATCCTGCTTTTGATGCTGCAATTGCTGGTATTCTAAATTCTCCAACTGTGCAGGATAGGGGTTGCTATCTTGGCGGAGTGGTTCGTGCTGAATAAGCAAGAAGGCAAAGCATTCTGTTTTTGGCATAGGTAATCACAGGACGCAGGTATGCGTCAATGAGTAGCTGCGAAGTAAAATAAAACCGAATTCTGAATGCTGTTACCGGTAAATTTGCCATATTAATTTATTACAAAATTTTGCAGTAATGATGGAAAATGAAATGCTTCAATTATCAATATACATAGTATCAGGTTTTGCAGTTGGGTTTTTAGTTCATAAATGGATCACGCCCGAACTCAAAAATCTGACGAAAAAAACCTCCTTCAAATCGGACGACCTCATCATCAATACTATTGATAAATGGCTGATGTGGTGGTTTGTAGCACTGGGCCTTTTCCTTGGGTTAAAAAAAGTGAACATGGAGAATAAATATCATATCTGGCTCGAAAATGGGTTGATGATATTTTATCTATTCTCACTTACACTGATTCTGGCAAAAATTATTTCAGGAATGCTGAGTATAAAAGCAAAAGGAACGGATACCTCTATACCATCTTCTTCAATTGTTGAAAATATTACCAGGGGAATTATCTATTGTATTGGTTTACTCTTCATCCTTCAATCGCAGGGAGTTTCTATAACACCTGTGCTAACGGCATTGGGTGTTGGAGGATTAGCGGTAGCATTGGCCCTGCAACCTACTTTATCAAACCTGTTTGCCGGCCTGCAGCTTATTGCATCAGGCACTATCAATCATGGTGATTTTATAAGGCTGGCTTCTGGGGAAGATGGTTTTGTTGTTGACATCAACTGGCGCAGTACTACCATGAGAGCCGCATCCGATCATACCATCATTATACCCAATTCAAAACTGGCGGATATGATTGTAAGCAATTATCATTTGCCTTTTCAGGAAATAAATTTTGCCGTTGATGTAGGCGTTAGTTACAACAGCGACCTGAACCATGTAGAACGGGTTACCAAAGAAGTAATAAAGGAAACGCTCAATGAAATTGAAGGCGGCGTGCCGGAATTTGAACCTATTGTTCGTTTCTCTTCATTTGCAGACAGCAGTATAAACCTGAAAGCAATTTTAAGGGTGAAAGAATATGCCAGCCAGTTTCTGGTGAAAAGCGAATTTATAAAGAAACTTCATGAGCGGTATAATAAGGAAGGAATCAATATACCGTTCCCAATACGCACGTTACAAATGCAAAAAGAAATTGAGTAGACTTTGTTGTATTCGTAATTGAGTGATGCAGCTTTCTTCAAATGCTAAATTTACTTGTGTTTTTAAATACCGCAACGGTGGCGGCGGCGGATTGTGGCGAAGAACTAAGCGGAGTGATGCGGGTGCTTTTTTGATTTTAAGATTGTGCAGTGAAAACCTTGCAAAGACAGAAGAATTTTATAAACAAATGAGCCTGATTACACAACCGCCGTATTGATTGTGGTATTTTCTTTTTGTAACGTCTTGTAGTAAGCAAGTTGTGTTTCTAGTATCTGTTTATATAATTTAAATTGTGCAACACTGGTTTCGTTCATGCAGCCATCAATTGTTTTTTTAAGACTCGACAGATCAGTTTCAAAAAAACTTTTATCCCAGAAGTAACTATAATCCGCATTAATGAATTGCTTTATTGTTTCAAGTGTTTCTTCATGTTGTATCATATCATACTTAATAAAGAACCTTAGAAAAGTTTTTAATTGTTCACTTAAATCTTTTAACTCTCTTGCCATTGATTCAGCGGCTTCAATACCCACCTGCTGTCCCTGCAATAATGGAGAAAGCTGGGTATACACTTGTTGATAAATGCCGGTAAAAGCAGTCACCTGTTTACTCATTTCTTCATACATCATGTAATGCTGTTTAAATTTTGCGGCAGCGTCTTCGCCATTCATTTGTGCGGCAGTATAAAAGAAGCTTATAATCTCATCGTCCTGCTTTTGTAGTTTTTCCACCACTTGTATTATTTCAGCATTGATTGAATCAAGTACAGTGGTGGCTTCATTTTTTTTATATTTTACACCGTCATAATCAAATGAAGCAATATCAGTGCCCCCACCAGCAATGGCTTCTACAATTCTTGCATCTGCTTCTAATGCAGCCAGCTCTTTTGGTAAAGTAATTTTATCATCCGCAAAAAGAACATTGAAATTATCTTCATCTATGGATGAAGTATATTTTCTTTTGCACATTTCTTCAATATTTGTAACGGGTAAACTCCGGTTGCCATAATAGCCTTTGTATGCTTCCGGTAAGGAATAATTCTTTATTTCAGCAGTGTAATTTTCTTCAAAAGCATGTTCGGCAACTGTTTCCTTTTTTATTTCTTCGGGTAGATGTTGATATACCACAGTCGTTAATTTTTCCTGTATCTCTGCCGCATTTGCGAACAAGATCCATGCCGAACGGTTATCTGTTTCTGCTTCCACACTTAATTCACTCAGTTTAGTTTCCCTGTCTTCCATAGAGGGATGGGAGGCCCATTGATTTTTAATATTGATCTTGCTTAATTGCGATCCCCTTAAAAATTCATCCGTTGCGATAGGTACATTATTTTCAGTTGGCAAATGATAGGTTTCAGCAAATTGGCGCATTACAATATTGTGCTTTGTGTAAATATTTTTCAGCACTTTCTTTTGATCAAGATATTCGTCTGCTTTTTGTAAAACAGTATTAAAACAGTTATCACTAATATCCAATTTCTTTAATGCCGAAATACAGTTGTTGGAGCCACTCACGCTGGCAGCAACAGCATCTGCATGAAATTCCATTTCACGGGAAAGGCCCATATACTGTTTGTTGATGATTGAATACATCAACCCAAGTATCTTTTGTATGCCTGTTATAATCTGGACAGTTACCCATACAAATATTCCAACGGCGAAGTGTACACTTCCCCAGCCTGAAAGGAATTTTCCAAAGTCTTTATTTTCATACAGCATATTATAAATAGCTTTGTTCACATTGTACACAAAGCTTCCCAGTTTCATACTCTTTTGAGAAAAGTGCCCAAATTCATGTGCCATCACTGCTTTAAACTCACCCAACGAAAGAGTATTCACCAGTCCCAAACCTATCTGTAAATTCTTTTTTACCGGGAATAGCATACTCCAGAAACTGTCATTGTAATACACACTGGCATTTACATCAGTAGAAAGAACTATCTTCTTTGGAAAATTGGTTTGTGTGTCTTTTGTCAACCGGCGAATAAAATCAAATAACTGAGGTTGTTCTTCTTCAGTGATGGTTACTGTTTTTGATTCGTCGTATTTCTTTACCGAAAAAATAAATTTGATCAGAAAAATGCAGGTCATAAAACCAATGCTAATGATGCCGAGTCCGGCAAGGATACCTATAAGGCTGCCAGTACCCGCCATCACCGAAATGCCCAAGTAAACGCAAGCAATGGAAAGCAATACCGCAAGGATGATAAGGACAACATAGACAATAAAGAAGAGTAAAATAGTAAGCATTACCTTCTTCACTTCTTTTTTATATGCTGTGCCCGGATTAGTAACTGATAAAGAAACATTAGTAGGGGTGGCAGGGTATAGGCCGTTGAGGTTGGACATACTGTATTTTTTTGCTGGTGGTTAATTTGGTAAAATGAAAATAAGGAAAAAAGCCAATTCTGGCATAGCTGGGCTGGCTTTTTATCAAGAAAATGTTTTTCGCCTTTTTAAACGTCTGAATTTGCCAGACGTTTCATTTATAATTTGAAGATTATGCAGCGAGAACTCGGCGGGCAATATAATTAAAGAATAATGTAATAAGGTTGACAACATTGGTTATAGCAGAGCAAACGCATTAAAAATAAAAATCGACTTTAGAGGGATGGTTTTCAAATCGCGAAGGGATGATATGAATATAGCAACGTATCAAATCAGGGCTTACAAACCCTGAAAGGGTGATATTTATCATCCCTCCGGGATTTTTTATTTACACGAAATATCATTTTTCTATAATCATACCAGCCTTTCAGGCTTAATAAAATTTTAATGTGTTTGCCCTGTTGGTTATAGATTCTACTGAGGTTTTTAAGTGCATGCTAACCTTAGTAGAAAAATAGAATAATAAACAACCACCCTTATTATACCCAGGCGGGTAATTTCTTAATTTGCGTATTTGATTAACTTAATGACATTACCCGACGGGATTGCAACTACACAGCGTGCGGATTGTAGCGGTTAACTCCGCCGTGGATTTGGTGTCCCCACGGGCCTTTCTTCTACTACAAAAATTGCTTGTGTTTTTAAATGCTCAACACCGTAGGCGCAGGAGGCTGTCCTGCGCCTACGGATGCTTTCTTGTGCAGTGGCTGAATAAAAGGGGACTAAAGAAAACAGAAAAAAAGAAAAATATTTCATTGCATGTTTTTTTTTGCGGAAGGTAAGAAATCTTAAAATAACTAAACATCCGGCCTGAAAAATTTCACTCATTCATAGGGCGGCAATTTTAAATTGCATCAGACAATAGGCTGTTTTTTTCCGGGCTTTATTATTTCTTTATAACTTCATTGACTGCCCGTCAATAATTTTATGGTGATCTGACGCTTGTGCAGTTTGCTTTTATTTTACTGTTATTGAAGTGGAGATGGTTGCGGAGAAGTTTGAGCGATACGAACCAGTTTTTGCCGATTGGCCGTAATTTTTTTTGTTTGTTCTATATTTAAGCCGTCAAATTGTGTACATGAAAAAATTAAAAGAAAAGCTTTACGAAATAATTTTTGAATCCGATACGCCAGCCGGAAAACTCTTCGACGTAGCACTGCTGATTGCTATTTTGTTGAGCGTTCTTTTGGTGATGCTTGAAAGTGTACACTCAATAGCCATCAGCTATATTTCAATTTTGCATATTCTTGAATGGATAATTACCGGCATTTTTACAGTTGAATATATTCTTCGCATTTTAATCACAAAAAAGCCCATTCGGTATATTCTTAGTTTCTATGGTATTATTGATTTCTTGTCGGTTATTCCGACTTATATAAGTTTATTTATTGCGGGTTCTCACAGTTTGGTTGTTTTACGTATGCTGCGAATGTTGCGTGTTTTCAGGATTTTAAAACTTACACGGTATACTTCTGCCAGCGCTTCGTTGCGCCGTGCCATGTGGGCCAGCCGCGAAAAAATTGGTGTCTTTATTTTTTTTGTGATAATACTTGTATTCATCATCGGCACAATTATGTATTTAGTTGAAGGGGAATCAAATGGATTTACAAGTATTCCGAAAAGTATATATTGGGCCATTGTTACTTTAACCACCGTTGGCTATGGCGATATCAGCCCCGGAACTTCGTTGGGTCAATTCTTAGCAAGCATTGTTATGATAATGGGATATGCAATTATTGCTGTACCTACCGGCATAGTAACATCAGAAATGATGAAGCCCACAGGCAAACAAAACACACAGGTTTGCCATAGCTGCATGTATGAATCGCATGACGATGATGCGGTTTATTGTAAAAAATGTGGAACGAAATTGAATCCGTAAAAGGTACGTTTTTAGTACCGCCAGTTTTTGAGCTAATAAATATTAGTTGTAAAAACTGATATGGAGAGAATTTTTTTGTATTATACTTTAGTAACAGAATGCACTCACTCATCACGTTGGTGCTTTCGAAAGAATCTTTCTTTTACTGCTATAATTGCTTGTGTATTCAAAATACTACAATTGTGCCGGGAGCGGATTGTATTTAAGAACTTAGCGGAGTTATTGGTTGAGGTGAAAACAGGGCGACGAGCATTAAAAAATAAATACATTGGAATACCCCAAAAGATTTATTTGTACAGTTAGTATGTTTACAAAACAAAATTTTTCAGATGTGCTATATCAATGGTGTACAAGTGAGCCTGCAGGAATTCATCCGCTATAAGCAGCACCAGCGTGAGTTAAAAGAATTAACGGCAGTAAAATTATTTAACCAGCCTGCCAAAAGATGTTTTGATTATACCGAGTGGCCCATAATACGGGTAGATGGATTTGGTAATTGGGATGCTGTACCGATGGAATGGGGAATTATTCCGCCCTGGATCAAAAGCAGGAAGGAAGCTACGGAGTTTAGAATAATGTATCCAACTTATAATGCGGTGGGGCATGAACTGTTAGACAAAAGAACGTATGCAACAGCGGCAAGAAAATATCGCTGCCTTGTTCCCTCCACTGGTTTTTATGAATACATGCATGTGCCAAAAATTGGTAAAAAAGGGCAACCACTAAAAGCGGTTGACAGGATACCATTTTTTATTACAGTACCGGGTGAGCCGCTGTTTTATATGGCAGGTATTTACTCTCCCTGGTTTGATAATGAAAAGGATGACTGGATCAATACTTTCTCCATTGTAACTACTGAAGCCGGGCCACTGATGGCGCAGGTGCACAATGTAAAGAAAAGGCAACCCACCATCCTTACACCTGAGCTGGCGGAACGCTGGACTGATACCGGTTTACAAGATGATGAAATACTACAGATTGCCACATCACAGTTTGATAACTGCCAGCTAAAAGCATTTACCGTAAAC
>JBGSIG010000402.1:0-7034 GCA_041742655.1 Ferruginibacter sp.
CTGGCAATAATTAGTTCTGCCAAATTCGCCACCCCAGATAACCAACGTCTCATCCAGCATCCCTCTTTGTTTAAGGTCGGTGATCAAAGCTGCTGAAGCCTGGTCGGTGTCCATACATTGGCCGCGAATTTCGCCTGGTAAGTTTCCATGGCCGTCCCAACCCTGGTGATATAATTGCACAAAGCGAACCCCATTCTCTGATAGTTTTCTCGCCAGCAAACAATTGGCTGCGTAGGTGCCGGGCACCAAACAATCTGGGCCGTATAATTTTACAATGTCTTCCGGCTCTTTACTCAGGTCGGTAATTTCGGGTACAGCAGTTTGCATTCGATACGCCATTTCGTACTGCTGCACTTTTGCATTTATTTCCGGATCACCCGACTCCTTAAAAGTCTCTGCATTTAATTCTTCCAGTTTATCCAGCATTTTTCTGCGGTCAGTTTTGCTAATGCTTTCCGGGTTGTTAAGATACAAAACCGGGTTATCGCCGCTGCTGAACTGTACACCCTGGTGTATAGAATCTAAAAATCCATTGCTCCATAATTTTGAATAAACACCCTGGCCATTTCCTTTTCCTTTTGATAACAACACGCAAAAAGCAGGCAGGTTTTTATTTTCGCTACCCAATCCATAGCTAAGCCAGGAGCCCATACTGGGGCGGTTTCCCACCTGTGCGCCTGTTTGAAAAAATGTAAGGGCCGGGTCATGATTGATGGCTTCGGTATACATACTTTTTACAAAACACAGGTCATCCACCACTTTGGAAGTATAGGGCAACAATTCACTCATCCAGGCTTTTGCCTCGCCATACTGGTTAAATTTAAAAGTAGATCCCGCCAAAGGAAATTTTTTCTGATCTGCTGTCATACCCGTGAGGCGCTGACCCATGCGGATAGATTCAGGAAGATCCTGCCCGAACATTTCATTCAGCTTTGGCTTGTAGTCAAATAAATCCAATTGCGATGGGGCGCCGTTCTGAAAAAGATAAATTATTCTTTTTGCCTTTGGAGCAAATTGTGGCAACCCGGTCAACAACAATTCTTCATCGCTCTTGTTTGAAAAAAGGTCTGGTATCAACAACGACCCCAATGCCACGCCGCCGATACCAAGGCTTAATTTCGACAAAAAACGCCGCCGGTTTAAATTGAGGCCGTGTTCTAAAATTTTTTTATCCATATTCAGGTTTTTGTAATGGCTTCTTCCATATTATAAATCATACTGATCAATTTCATTAATGCAGCCGTTGCATTTGCTTCCAATTTTTTGTCAGCAGCAAATTCGCCCACGTTCAGTGTTTCAGCCGCATTCAATTGTTTT
Source organism: Ferruginibacter sp. (assembly GCA_041742655.1). GTDB lineage: Bacteria > Bacteroidota > Bacteroidia > Chitinophagales > Chitinophagaceae > Ferruginibacter. The sequence continues at coordinate 1,318 of JBGSIG010000402.1, forward strand.
TGTTTAAACTGCTGCAACTGGTCATCATAATATAATTTTAAAATACTATTTTCTTTATCGGTTGCATTTCTGCAAATAATGCGTCTAAATGCTTTTTTAATTTTCTGGTCTGTTGAACTATTTTCTGCCATCAGCTTTTGAGCAAATACCCTTGAAGCTTCCAATACCGTCGGGTCGTTCATCATCATCAATGCCTGCAAAGGCGTATTGGTTTGCGTACGTTTTACTTCACACTGGTCACGATTACTGGCGTCAAACAATATCATGCCCGGCGGAGGCACTGTTAACTTTATAAAAGTGTACATACCTCTTCTATAAAGCGCATCACCCTTGTCTTGCTTGTACGTGGCAAGTTCTCCCCTGCCCGAACTTGCCATTTCCCAAAGGCCCTTGGGTTGATAAGGTTTTACACTTGGGCCGCCAATAGCAGGCACCAATAAGCCGCTGCTGTATAAAATAATATCTCTTACAAATTCGGCTTTTACTTTCTGGCGTGGGGAACGTGAGAGGTAAATATTCTCCGGATCTTTTTTATAATTCTCCTCATTTACTTTTGACGACTGACGGTACGTGGCACTCATCACAATCTGTTTCACCAACCGCTTTACGTCCCATCCATGTTCCATAAAATCTACAGCCATCCAATCCAGTAATTCGGGGTTGGTGGGTAGCTCGCCCTGCATCCCAAAATCTCCACTTGTTTTTACAATCCCTCTTCCAAAAAATTCCTGCCATACCTGGTTCACAAACACCCTTGCTGTAAGCGGATTGTCATTGCTGACCGTCCATGCTGCAAGGCCCAGCCTGTTGCGAGCAGTCTTGACAGTATCAAATGTCATCACCGATTTTATTGCTGCTGGAAAAACTTCATAACCCGGCTGATCGTATACTCCGCGGTTTAGTAAAAAAGTTTTTCGAAGTGTATCCCTTTCACCCATCACTGACACCATCAGGCTACCTGTATCTTTTTTATTGATGAACGACAGCATGCTTTTTGCCTCTTCATCGCTGATAGTGAGCACTGGCATTTTAGCCGGCTTCGATTGAGTAACATCCCCTTCGTACCCTATTTCTTTGGTATTATTAAAAAATGCAAACAACTGGTAATAATCTTTTTGAGAAACAGGGTCGTATTTATGATCGTGGCATTGCGCACACTCTACTGTTAATCCTAAAATTCCTTTACTATATGTTTTCGTTTTATCAATAATATATTCGGTTCTATATTCTTCGGGAATCACGCCCCCTTCTTCAGTGTATTTATGATTGCGAAAAAAACCTGTGGCAAGAATTTGTTCTTTGGTAGCATTGGGCAACATATCGCCCGCAATTTGCCAGGTAAGAAATGTGTTGTAAGGAAGATTTTCGTTAAAGGCATGAATCAACCAATCACGCCATATCCATTGTGTTCTAATATTATCATCCTGGTAACCATAGCTATCAGCATAGCGGGCAATATCGAGCCAGTGCAAGGCCATCTTTTCGCCATAGGCTGGCTCATTTAACAATTCATCTACAGCGGCTTCATACGCAGTTGCGTTTTGATCGGCAGTAAACTTATCCATCAGTTTTTCGGAAGGCGGCAGACCAGTCAGGTCAAGCGATACCCTTTTTAATAAACGCTCTTTATCTGCTTCTACATTTGGTGAAAGGTTTTCCTCTTCTTGTTTTGCAAGAACAAAATAATCGATCTCGTTTTTTGCAAGCGCTTTATTTTTTATAGAAGGAAGTGGTGCTTTTACAGGTTTTACAAATGCCCAGTGCGGCTCATACTTTGCTCCCTGCAAAATCCATTTTTTAAACAGGGCTATTTCATTTGCCGACAGTACACCCAGGTGAGAGGAGGGTGTTGGCATTACGTAATCACTATCGGTAGAGGATATGCGCTTATACAATTCTGATTCCTCTGGCTTAAACGGTACTAATGCGAAAGCGCCTTTTGTTTCTCTTAAGGGAGCAAAGGCAGCATCAGGAATATCCAGCCTTAAACCGGCCTCCTGTTTGGTTATATCCGGGCCGTGGCATTTAAAACATTTATCAGATAAAATGGGCCTGATATTAAAATTATAACTTACTTTATCCGGCATTGCATGGCCCCCATTATTGGCATTCATACAGGCAAGCCAGCCGATAACTGAAAACAATAGCAAAGCAAATACTATAAACATTTTCGATTTCATACCTAATGAAACAATTTTTAGATGGCGTTGAATTTTAAAACTGCATTATTTAAAATTAGTTAAATTATTATAACCTGCTTCTAATAATTTAACGTGTTGTACCGTTGTCTTAAAAATTGTGTCAATAACTAAGACAACAGCACAAAATCATTTTTTCAAAGTATTGCATCGTCCATTTTTCAAGATTTTTTCACAGCACAACACGTTGCAGCTATTTAATAAAAACTTTCTATAGGGTTGCAAATTCGTGGGTAAAAATAAATGCTTCAAAAAACAATGAAGTATCCCATTACGAAAATTATCTGTCAAATTACGAATGAAATTTATTTGGGTGGGTCAAATTAGAGAAAGCTTTAAACAAATCAATTATTTTACACTGTATGCAATGAACTTTCTAGCTATGACACGCCGTTGATAATTCAATTAATATATAGAAGAAATAAAGAATGTCATACTAATTTATTTGATGTTTTTTTGGGTAATTTGTATTTTTTGCAGATCTGTTTCTGTATACCGATGGAGGAATACCGGTCTCGTTCCTGAAGTACCTTGTTATATTCTTTGCATTTTCGAAACCTACTTCATCAGCAATTTGTTTAATCGTAAGTTTTGTATCGGAAAGAAGCATTCTGATTTTAGATAATTTAATTTTCTTGATTTCGGTAAGAATACTGCTACTAAGCAATTCATTAAATTTAATCTCCAGTACCCGCCGGGAATAATTAGTAACTTTTACAACGTCATCAACACTAATATTGTATTCGCCTGATTTATTAAGAATAAAGTTCATCGCTTTTCGAACTTCATCATCATCAACAGCAAATGCCTTTGATGACAGCCTTTCAACTACTCCATTCGGTTCAATAATGATATTCTCCAAGGGAGCCTTTTTTGTTTCAATCCATTTGAACAGGGTTTCTCCCACAGCGAACCCAGCATGACAAGCATTTTGGTTAATGCTGGAAAGGGATGGGTCGGACATTTCACAAATTAATTCATCATTATCTACACCTAATATAGCGATATCGTCTGGTACTCTTATACTTGCTCTTTTTACAGCTTCCACCAGATGTACATTCAATTCATCGGTTGCAGCAAAGACCGCACATGGTTTTTCTAATGTTATAAGCCATGACTTTAATCTTACCGGAAGTTTTTCCCAATCCGATTGTTTATTATCAAAGTACAAAGATTGATAATGTACTCTTTCGTACTGCTCAATTCCGGATTTAAATCCAGCCTCTCTTTCCATAGACCACTGAAATTTTTTAAAGCCCAGAAAAGCAAAACTCCTGTATCCTTTTTTCCAAAAGTACTCCGAAGCCACAATACCAATTTGATCGTTATTAGCCCAAAGATTTACTGCACCTTTAAGCAATTTTGTATATGGTGAAATTATAGTTGGCAAATTCAATTTCAAAATGCCCGGAATTGAAGGGTTTTCCCTGGTCAATATCCCATCCGGCTTCCAGGTTCTCAGTTTCTGTATCAATTGCTGGTGATTGTCAGGATAAAGGTATCCTGGTGCATAAAATAAAAAACTAAAGCAATTGTAAATTTTATTGAATTCGGCCAACCCCTGCAAAACATCTCTTTCATAAGCTCTGCTTTTATCCAGTAAAACTGCAATCTTGTATTTATCATGAATCATAATAAGAAGAGAAATGATGTGATGAAATAGAAACTTCTTTAATTAAAAATACGTGTTAACTTGTTTTGCTATTAAAAACTCAATGCATGTTTAATTTTAGCTACTATTTTCCATTCAAATGATTGATCCAATTTTAAATTTGACATTGAAGATAGCTAAGCAATTCAAGTAATACCAGTCTCAAAAATCAGTTTAATTCTTGTTTTAAATTCGTGTAATTCGTATTTAAAAATTCGTGCAATAACAAACCAGTCACCATTCACCTATTGCAACCCGCCCTGCCCACGATATAATGAAACAGGGCCATCCAATGTAAGTTTTAATACAGTCATATACTGATCCCTTAGTTTTTCAGGAACATTTATGAACACCAAACCCGGTACCGGGCTCCAGGAAATTTTGCCGACCACTTTGGGTTTCAAATGCTGTGAAGTACCCACGACCACAATGTCTTTAATTTCATTTACCAATCCCTTTACCATAATATTACCCGCTGTTTGGGCCGGTAAAAAAAGATAGAGTGTTGTGGAATCTTCTGATAAAGTGGTGGGCCCATAAAAATGTCCCTGCGGTAAACCGGCGATAGTGCCAAAGATGGCTTCTCCATTTTTTTTGTTCCACTTGCCCAACTCCTTCAAAATACTTACCTGCTCCGGAGGAATTGTGCCATCTTCTTTCGGCCCAATATCTAATAATAAATTACCACCATTGCTTACGGCATCTACAAAAATAGTGATCACTTCAAAAGGTGTTTTATAAGCACTATCATCGGGATGATACCCCCAGTTGTTGTTGGTGGTCATACATAACTCCCACCAATTAAATTTCGGCCGGCTTATAGGAAAATTTTGTTCGGGTGTATCATAATCTCCATAGCCCTGCAACCGTCCATTGATGATGGCTGCAGGATTCCTGGCAAGAATATCTGCCCGTAGTTTTTCCGACTGCCACTCGTCTGCACTATGTTCCCAGTCACCGTCAAACCACCACAGGTCGGGCTTGTAGGCAATATTTATTTCATCTATCTGCGCTTGATAAAAATGCTGAAACTTTTTCCAGCGTTCGGGGTCGTCCTGTATTTTATACCGGCTGCTGTCTTTTAGAAATCCGGGATAATCTGCGTAGCTCCAGTCGAGCACAGAAAAATAAGCGCCGCGTTTTATACCTTCTTTATCCAATGCTTTGTAAAAAGGTTGCAGTAAATCTCTTTTCGCAGGTGTATTATCAACTACATTAAAATGTTTTTGTTTGGTAGGCCATAATGCCATACCATCATGATGCTTGGTAGTGATGACTGCGTACCTTGCGCCGGTTTCCTTTATCAGTGCGGCCCAGGCATGCGCATCATATTTTGAAGCGGTAAAACCTTTCATCTGTTTCATGTAATCAGGATAGCTGATCTTTTTATTATAAAAACTCCAGCTTTCATCAATGCCATCTACAGAGTACATTCCCCAATGAATAAAGATGCCCAATTTGGCATCTGCAAACCATTGCATTTTACTGCGGATAGAATCTGCGTTTATTTTTTGCTGCGCAGAAATAGTGAGCGAAAATATTAGCAGCGCTGCAATTGCCAACATCCTTTTTTGAAAAAAAATCTTTATCATAAATAGTATAATTTGCCGCAGTTAATAAAAGTAAATTGGTAATATTACTTAAATAAATCAGACTTGATAAAAAATAATTCAGTCAGCCATTTTTTTGGTGCCAGAGGTGCTGATACAAAACAATACCTGCATAATAAATTATTTGATCACAAAGCCTGGATCAATATTCATGGGGAAGATATGCCGGAGATATTAAACTGGAATTGGAATGCAACAGTGGCATCAAAAACTACAACTTAAAAATATGGCTAATAAATTTTCAGAAAATGGCGGCAA
>JBGSIG010000403.1:0-2082 GCA_041742655.1 Ferruginibacter sp.
TGTTTCTTTGTAGTAAAATTAAGGATTATGATAGCTATGGCCGATTTTAATATCACTAAAGTACAGCAAAGTAAACTCGCAGGCATTAGTTTAGATAATGTGCCTTTTGGCAAGCATTTCTCTGACCACATGTTAGAGGTAGATTATGAAAATGGGGAGTGGAAAACACCTTCAATTAAACCATATCAACCTTTGTCACTTGCTCCCTCACTGGCTGCGTTGCATTATGGACAGGCTATTTTTGAAGGTGTTAAGGCATATAAAGATCAAGCGGGGGCGGCATTTATTTTCAGGCCTTATGACAACTTTAGGAGGTTTAATGCTTCGGCAGAAAGAATGGAGATGCCTACTGTACCCGAAGAAATATTTATTGAAGGGATGCGTCAGTTGATTGAAATAGATAAAGACTGGATACCGGCAAAGGCAAATCATTCTTTATACATCAGGCCTTTTATGTTTGGCAGTGATGAAGCTATAGGAGTTAGGCCATGTGATAAATATAAGTTTCTTATTATTCTTAGCCCAACTGGCCCTTATTATGCAGCTCCTATGCGCATTTATGTTGAAGAAAAGTACGTTCGAGCAGTACCAGGTGGATATGGATTTGCTAAGGCCGCTGGAAATTACGGCGGCGCGTACTTTGCATCCGCAGAGGCTCAAAAGAAGGGCTACGACCAGGTTTTGTGGATGGATGCCTTTGAGCATAAATACGTACAGGAATGCGGCACAATGAATGCATTTTTTATCATTGGACACAAAGCAGTTACTCCTGGTTTGGAAGATGGAACTATTTTGGCGGGAGTAACCAGGGATAGTACTATCGCAATTTTGAGAGAGATGGGATATATAGTGGAGGAAAGAAAATTAAGTATTGAAGAAATTATGGATGCCTATAAATCAGGTGTATTAAAAGAAATATTTGGCACTGGTACAGCAGCAACAATCTCCTTAATTAAGGAACTTAAGTATAAAGATTTTGACATGACTTTTGATGTAAGCAAATGGTCAATTGCGCCAGAAGTAAAGCAACGAATGGATGCAATTAAATATGGCGAAGCGTCCGATACTCACCAATGGATGTTTAAGGTTTAGCGATGCAAATTGAATTGAAACAAAAATTTATCTAAGTTTTTTATTTCAATGACGAATAATTTTAAAAAGCATTTTATCGAATCTCAAAGAGTTTCAAATTGTCTTAGAACCTCTGCCTACAGAGGTTTTTTACTTTCTTACACAAATTATACTGTCTCGGTTTTCTACTTAGTTTTTATCAATAGGTAAAAAAAGAAGCAAATAGTTTTAATAAAATTTGGATAGTATATCAATCACCGTTACCTTCGCACTCCCAAATAAAAAAAGGGTAGTTCTAAAAAATAAAAGTCACCAGTAAATTAACTTCTTTTAACAGCTTTTTAGTTTTAATCGGGTTGAAATATTTCTGATAATAAAAATAAAATTCATACTTTTGCTGCCCGTTTGGAAATAGTGGTTTAGAAATAGAGAAAGTTGAGATAGAAATAGGATAGTAACAATAGAAGATATTATAAGTTCTTTGAAAGATTGGAAACAATACGCAGGTAGCTTTCGGGCTACAACAGAAAACATGCAAAAATTAAAATTAAGATTTGACAAGTTTTTTTTCGATGAGAAAATACTATAGTCAGATCAGACAACACATTTACAATGGAGAGTTTGATCATGGCTCAGGATGAACGCTAGCGGCAGGCTTAATACATGCAAGTCGAGGGGCAGCAGGGGTAGCAATACTCGCTGGCGACCGGCAAACGGGTGCGGAACACGTACGCAACCTTCCCAAAACAGGTGAATAGCCCTCCGAAAGGAGGATTAATACACCGTACCATAATGAGGTGGCATCACTTTATTATTATAGATAGCAATATCGGTTTTGGATGGGCGTGCGGCTGATTAGGTAGTTGGTGCGGGTAACGGCCCACCAAGCCTCCGATCAGTAACTGGTGTGAGAGCACGACCAGTCACACGGGCACTGAGACACGGGCCCGACTCCTACGGGAGGCAGCAGTAAGGAATATTGGTCAATGGACGCAAGTCTGAACCAGCCAT
>JBGSIG010000404.1:0-1760 GCA_041742655.1 Ferruginibacter sp.
ACAACCTCCCCATTAACACACTCACCCTGGAACAGAGCATCAATCACATAAACGCGATCAATGAAAAATTAAATGAAGCCAACCATCAGATGTCTCAAGTTAAACTGAATAATCTAAGCAAAATAATTAATTATAAAACAGTGCATCTTCAAAAAGAATGGAAAAAAATCTTTAGCGATGCGGAGCATGATTTATTAAAAATGAAAATGAGCGCTCTCAAATCATTACACAACAGATTAGTTCGTGGAAAATCCACTGTGTTAATGAATGACTTCATCAAGTCACTATTGAATGACATTACTCAGTCACTGTCAAAAATCAACTTACCACAACGAGAATGCGAAGACTTTTACTTGATAAAAGCATCTCTTTTACAAAGCAATAGCATTAACATCAGCCCCACGCCAAAAGTACTAAAAAAGCCTTCGACCAATCCTTTTGATACTGAGGAAGATGCCCCCACACCACCAAAAAGCCCTATAAAACCTTCAGTTTTCGAACTAATTAACAATATCAAGTTACTGGACCTTGACACTGCCAATCTTCAGGAAATGATCTGCATCGTGAAAAGCGACATCAAAACAACCCAAACCACAAAAACGGATATTGATCTAAAACGCATGCACACCTTATTTGACAAGGTTTTCATTGAATATCTTCAAAAAACGCTGTCCTTCAATACCACTAAAGAACAGGAAAGCTACAGAGAAAGGCTCCTTATCATTGAGGATCTTTTAAAAACACACGGACAAGACTATGTGAAAACACGTATTAAAAGTCTCGCTGAAATACGCATGCAACCTAACTCCTCTGTGCTACTACCCTTAAAGTGCAGAAGCTATCTTGCTAGCTGTCAGCAAAAAATGGCGCCATATCTAATATCCAACTCCGTGATCTTAAAAACAGAACACTGCACCAACCAAGCTGAACCATTTTCAGCAGAACAAATCACTCACAACACAAGGAAAGACTAATGAAAATTCATACTCAATTCAAACAAGACGTTCTCGAGGAAATTAAAGAGTTTCTTGACAAAAATTTCACGACGGTAGACAGCATCCCTAAACCTATAGCTGATGAGGCAAAAAAATTGGCAAGCTATACTAGAAAGTCCTCTAACGCCACGCAGTTACGCACATACGTAGTCGATTACATCGCATTAGCTTCACCCTTCTGGCGCAAGCTTGCTCCTTTTACACATTTCAACAAACTCATTTCACATTTAGAAAAAGTGGTTAACCTACCACAATATAGCCCACAATCGATTCAAATTTCGCAAATTACCAGTGTTCACGAACACTACCTAGAGAAGCAAAAAGAACTCATTGAGCCACTTCATATAAAAATATATTCCTTACAAAGCTCGTGCCAAATACTTCAAAAAACCGTGGCTTCGCTTCGGGAAGAAAACGTGCGTTTGCGCATTGAAAATGACTTTTTCACTCAGGAGATCATTGCACTACACACTAAATTTAACAATAACACATCCCCTATTCGCCAAAACGAACCTCCATGTAAAACTGAAGATCAAAAAACCATACTGAGGGAACAGGCACCAGAATCTACTGGGATTCTTGTCTCCGCCCCATAGCTTAGCGATCAAAGCTTTATAACTAAACCAATTCCCTCATTGCGACGCGAAGCACAGCAACCCAAGAAATTCACCACTGTCATTGCGAGCGAAGCACGGCAACCCAGAAAAAATAACTATAGGGGAGCAGCATTGCCCTGAGTTTTGTGCTATGCCGACTCATTATAGT
>JBGSIG010000405.1:0-2773 GCA_041742655.1 Ferruginibacter sp.
AACAAATTATAAAGCAAAGGCTTTAAACGCAAATGTGGCAGGAAATATAGATGGCATAAACTGGAATTTGTATGGTTCGGTTGTAGGTGCGGGAGCCTATAAAAATAAATACGATGGCCCTGTCTTAAATTCAAACTTTAATGAAAAAAATAGCGGCGGATATGTTGGATACAACAATAGTTGGGGGTATAGCCATTTGTTGTTTAGCAATTTTGATATGATGGCCGGCATTGTAGATGGAGAAAGGGATAGCCTCGGATATTTTATTAAGCCATTGCCCGGCGGTGGCGAAACAATAGGAACCAGTGCGGACTTTAACAGCAACTCGCCGGAAATTCCTTACCAGCACATCCGTCATTTTAAAGTTGTATCTGACAACAGTATTAAATTAGGTGACAACCGCGTGGTTTTTAACCTTGGTTATCAACATAACCAACGCCAGGAATTTAGCAATCCCGATGATGTAAATGAACAGGCACTTTACTTCGACCTTAAAACTTTTACCTACACAGGCCAGTTTCACTTTGCTGTAAAAAATGGATGGAATACTTCTGTTGGATTCAATGGCATGCAACAACAAAATACCAATCTTGGGGTAGAGCAATTGATACCGGATTATAGTTTGTTTGATATTGGTGGCTATGTGTATACCCAAAAAACGATTAAAAAAGTAACGCTGAGTGGCGGCGTGAGGTACGATACAAGGAAAATAAATGTGAGTGCATTATTAGCTGACACAACTGTAAAGGGTGCAGCTTTTAACAGGACATACTCAAATATTTCCGGAAGCGTTGGTGCTGCTGCCATACTTTCCAAACAGTTGAATCTTAAATTAAATATAGCAAGAGGCTTCAGGGCGCCGGCCATTCCGGAACTGGCGAGTAACGGCACTCATGAAGGCACGCTACGTTACGAATATGGCGATGCCGATTTAACAAGTGAAACAAGTACCCAGTTTGATGCAAGCTTCGATTACAATACAGAACACGTTTCTTTTGGGCTGGCAGGCTTTTATAATATTTTCAATAATTTTATTTTTTACCGAAAATTGGCTTCTTACAATGGCGGAGATTCTACCATCAATGTGGATGGTATTGATATTGCTGCTTTTCAATATGGCCAGCAAAAAGCTACTTTGAGTGGAATGGAAGTTTCTGTAGATATTCATCCTCATCCACTGGACTGGTTGCACATACAAAATACTTTTTCTTTTGTGTCGGGTGTGCTGGCAGACCCAGTTGAAGGTGCCAAATATTTGCCAAATATTCCGGCGGCAAAACTGGTAACAGAATTCAATTCAAATTTTAAAAGTGTTGGTAGAAACATCAAAAATTGTTATGTAAATTTTGATGTAGATTTTACGTTTGCAAAAAATAATATCTTCTTCGCTTACAATACAGAAACAGCCTCGCCCGGTTATATTTTAATGAATATGGGCGTGGGTGGCGATTTTGTTAACGCAAGCGGCACTAAATTATTTGGCCTTAATATTAGCGGTAATAACCTGGCTAACGTTGCCTATCAAAACCATTTGAGCAGGTTAAGATACGGTGCAGAAAATTTGGTGACTGGCAGGCAAGGAGTGTTTAACATGGGGCGAAATTTTAGCATTAAGTTGAATATTCCATTTACTTTTAGGGTGAATGAAAAATAAATTTACACCTGTTGCAAGAAAATCTCTTATGCCCCTAAAAAGAATCTTTTCCGGTTGCTTGATTTTTTTATTGATTTCCGGAACCGTATTTTCACAGAATTGGGATATTGATCTGTTAACATCCATCAATCATAAGGAGAGTAGTTTTAAAAATGGTTTTTGTAATGTAATTTCTAATAGTGTAATAGTATTTAATGTCGCCGCACCGCTAAGTGTATTTTCAGCAGGTGTCATAAGGCATGATAAGCAGTTAAAAATAGATGCTGCGTATATGGTAGGGGGTTATATAGCGTCTACAATTGTTACCCAGGGATTAAAAGTTATTATTAGGCGGCCGAGGCCCTACATTACCTACCCGGATATTGTACAAAGAACGGAGGCTGATGGTTATTCCATGCCCTCTGGCCATACATCAGCTGCATTTTGCACCGCAACTTCTTTAAGCCTGCTTTTTCCCAGGTGGTATGTAGTTGCTCCGTGTTTTTTATATGCTGCTACGGTAGGTTATGCACGTATGTACCAGGGGGTACATTATCCAACAGATGTAATTGTGGGTGCTATTGTTGGTGCCGGTAGTGCCTGGCTGGCTTACAAAATAGAACAATGGCATGAGAAGAAAAGTGCGCCCGACAAAGCCAAAGTACCGGCATCTCTGTGATAACTAATTATGCTCGCTTGTAACTCAACTGGTGTAAAGTGATAAAACTTTGCTGTCTTGCGAACTCCTTATTTTAAAACAGTTTATTAATTTATATTACTTTAGCGTAATCAAAAAATAAGCCACGCAATGTATCGTGCAACAAAAAAAAAGATACACATCCTTCTGCATCCGGAACTAGGCGAAACCCGGTGGGATAAAATAGTCAACGGATTTATTATTGTGCTGATATTGCTGAGTATTGCTGCTGTAATCATGGAAACAGTGCCCTCTCAAGCACTTACCTGACGCCTGGCAACAGCAACAAGATGTTGAAGCAAGATTTACAGCTCGAGCTTGCTGCGTAGGTCGACACTCAGATGTCGCGGCACCCGGCTCATGTGGCCAGGAGCTTGGCGCCTCCAGCCGCTGCAAAGCCTGGCCAACAGGACTACGATGAATTCGAAGGTGTGGAGGTCTCC
>JBGSIG010000406.1:0-6300 GCA_041742655.1 Ferruginibacter sp.
TCAGGCGAAATGCCATCCATCGTGTCGGGGTTGCCTGCCTTACCAACGCCAACTATCTTACCATCTTTAATGCCTATATCGGCCTTCACTATTCCCCAATGATCAATAATCATTACACTGGTAATTACAAAGTCAAGCACACCTTCACTGCGTGTAGCCGTTGCTGATTGTGCCATTCCATCCCTGATGGTTTTACCACCGCCGAACTTTGCTTCTTCGCCATATACCGTATGGTCTTTTTCAATTTCAATCAATAATGCAGTATCGCCCAACCGAACTTTATCCCCGGCAGTAGGGCCATACATGTTGGCATATTTTCTTCTGCTGATACGTAAACTCATGCCTTTTTATTTTTAAAATTTAGCAATTGAACCAGTTCCATTGCTTTTGTTTTTGCAGTTGCGGAATCCGTTTCTCCATCAACTAAATTATTAAAACCAACTATTTTTTTACGGCCGCCGAAAGCCACCAGTTCTACCTGTTTTTCTTCTCCCGGCTCAAAGCGAACGGCGGTGCCGGCGGCAATGTTCAGCCGCATATCAAAAGCTTTTTCACGGTCGAATTCCATTTGCCTGTTAACTTCAAAAAAATGAAAATGTGAGCCAACCTGCACGGGTCTGTCACCGGTATTTACTACTGTTATGTTGATGGTGTTTCTACCAACATTACATTCGATATTCCCTTCTGCTAAAATGTATTCGCCTGGTATCATAATAGAATGAGTTTACCCCCATCCCCCTAAAAAAGAGAGTTATTTGGAGTGTATTATTTAATTAGTTGCATATTTTAGTCAATGATTTATAGTAATTTTTTTGTGGAAGCCCTTTACCATTTCCAAATACACATCATCCTAAGTTCTCCGCCGCGGCGGAGGACAGGGAGCCTGGCCTTATCGGATCATGCACTGTAACCAGTTTTGTGCCATCCGGAAAAGTGGCTTCTATCTGTATCTCATGAATCATTTCAGGAATACCTTCCATTACATCGTCGCTGGATAAGATAGTGCATCCATACTGCATCAATTCGGCAACCGTTTTGCCGTCTCGGGCTGCTTCCTGTAAATGACTACTGATGAGTGCTATGGCTTCGGGATAATTGAGCTTCAATCCGCGGGCTTTTCTCTTTTCAGCCAATTCGCCCGCTAAAAAAAGTAACAGCTTTTCAGATTCTCTTGGTGATAAATGCATGTTTTAAAATAATTACTTGTTACGTTTACTGGCATGCAATCGTAGTAGTAATGTAGAACGGATGTTAAGGTAAGAAAAAACAAAACACGGACGGCGTAGTTTTTTATTGTGGCTGCAATAAAGTTTTTGTTTTAGCGATTTATATATTGAAACCAAGCAATCAACTGATTGTTAACCTGAAAAACCACCAACTATTGAAACCTCTGAATTGTGCGTCTTTTTTAACGCCCATCCGTATCCGGTTTGCAAACCGCAAATTTTTATCTAAGTCATCGACAGCAATAGCAGAAAATCGCCGGTAATTGAAGTATTAATTGGTTAGCCTACTATCACTGTGCAATCAACTGATGAGCGAGATAATATTTTGTATCAACGTTCCACTTAAAATATAATTGTTTAAAATAATTCTTGTTAGCTAAGGTGTAAAATCTACAGTTTACCTTTTATTGTTAGGCACGAGAGAAGAAGACCCCGATATTGGACGGGGTCTCTTCGTTTTTATAATATTCCACGCTCTTTTTTGGAATGCTATTACAGGTGCATAGACGCACCGATTAACTGGCAAATAAAGCCAATCAATAAGCCGCTATAAATTTCTTTGGGTGTATGATCGCTTACTATGAAACGGGAAGTACAAACCAATCCTGCTATTAAAACTGCTGCGCTCAAAGGCCATGTCATCAGCATGGTATGTTGTTGCATTATTACAAAAAAAATACCCACCAAACCACCCATGGCAATAGCATGAATACTTATCTTAAAATAAATATTTGCTATCAGTGCGGCGGCAGATGAAATAAAAACCCCAAACATAAATGCAACCAAAATCCTGGGAATTTCCTGTTGTTCTCTCAGCGCATATTGTGCCCAAAAGAAAAACGTCATAGACGCTATGTAGGGAATAATACGATCTCTTTGCGTGCGTAGAAAAATGGAATCTATAAAGCCGAGTGCTTTTAATAATAAAACTGAAATAGCAGGAAAGGCCACTACGTTAAGCGTGACCATTAAAATTATCCTGATTTTGCCCGAATGGCTGAAACCTGAAAAATAAGATGGATGCACAAAGGCTAAGAACCAGCATACATAAAATGGAATAAAGAGGGGATGAAAAACAAAAGAAAAAAAATGGGCAAAAAACCGTAACAGGGCCGGCTGATTGATGGGTAATGCATGTGGCCGATTTTCGGTTAATGACAATTCGCTGTCTAACATTGTTTAATTTTATTTTTACAATTCTTTTCTTAACCTTGCTACCGGCACATTTAATTGCTCACGATATTTGGCTACAGTTCTTCTCGCTATATTGTACCCCTTTTCCTGTAATAATTCCGTTAAGCGCTCGTCGCTAAGCGGACGTTTTTTGCTTTCTCCTTCTATTAAATTGCTTAGTATTTTTTTCACCTCTCTTGTACTTACTTCCTCGCCGCTGTCTGTCTGTAAACTTTCACTAAAGAAAAACTTTAGCCGGTATGTGCCAAACTCCGTCTGCACAAATTTACTATTTGCCACCCGGCTAATGGTACTGATATCGAGGTTGGTTTTTTCCGCAATATCTTTCAAAATCATCGGCCTTAGTTCAGTTTCGTCGCCCGTTACAAAAAAATCGTATTGGTAGTTCATGATGGCTTCCATTGAGCTCAACAAAGTGTGCTGTCGTTGTTTAATAGCGTCAATAAACCACTTGGCCGAATCAATTTTTTGTTTAATAAACAGTACGGCTTCTTTCTGTCTTTTATCTTTTTTAGTGCCCTTATCATAATCCTTCAGCATATCACGATATCCTTCGCTAATGCGCAGGTCGGGGGCGTTTCGGCTATTTAAGGTAAGTTCTAATTTGCCAGCGTTGTTAACTATAAAGAAATCGGGTATCACATAGCCTTCCCCTTTATTGCTTTCGCCAACACTGCCGCCGGGCTTGGGGTTTAGCTTAATTATCTGGTTAATGATGTCCCTTAATTCATCGTCTGTAATATTCAGGCCGCGTTGAATTTTTTCGTAATGCTTTTTCGTAAACTCATCGAAATATTTTTCCAAAACCTCAATGGCCATTTCCACATGCTTACCGTTGTGCACGTTTCTTTCCAACTGTATTAACAGGCATTCCTGCAGGTTGCGGGCGCAAACACCCGGCGGGTCAAACTGTTGAATTTGCAATACCAGTTCACTGATTTCTTCTTCATCGGTCATTATATTTTGCCGAAAGGCAAGGTCATCCACTATTGAACTAATTTCTCTTCGCAGGTAACCATCATCATCCAGGTTGCCAATAATTTGTTCTGCCACAGTGTGTTTATGGGCATCTAAACTAAGTTGCCCCAATTGTTCCAGCATCAATTCATTAAAGCCGGTCTCAACTTTATGTGGTATTACTTTACTATCATCCTGTTCAGGATAATTTTCATCCCTCATTTTATAGTCTGCAATATCATCATCACCTTCCTGAACATAATCGCTGATGTCAATATTTTCATATTCATCCTGGCTGCCATCGGGTTCAAATTCGTCCAATGGTGTTTCAAATTCGTCAGTAACATCATTTTCAAATTCTTCCGTTTCTTCTTCCTCCCCGGTTTCAAGGGCTGGGTTCTCTTCCAGCTCTTCTTTAATACGCTCTTCCAACAAAGCTGTAGGCACCTGCAGCAATTTCATTAACTGAATTTGCTGCGGGGATAATTTTTGTAATTGCCGTTGATATAATCCCTGACTTAAGGCCATATGCTGTACACAGTTCTTTAATTTCTTAATAATAATTTTCTTTAACGGCGGCTTTATTCAAATCACCCTTTCTTTAAACCGTTTCTCTCAAATCATGGTTATTCCACAGGTGGAGTAGTAGTAATGTAACTCCAGGCCATTTCATACCAATGTCGAACTTTTTTTGATAGCGAAGCATCCATGAGGGTGTACTGGCATTGTTAGTTCAATCATCGGGTAAATGATAAATCGAGAAAACTTTTAGCGTTAAAAGTGCGTAAATTTACAAACATTGAATCTTGAAAAGTGAATAAAAAGGCTAAAATTTTATTTTTTTGCATGATTTTTGTTGCACCGGAAATTTTTTCGCAAACGCCGCAGCTAAAAATCGCACCAATGCAGTTGCTTTCGACGCCTGTAAAGCCAATACCATCAATACTTTCAGTAAATATAATCCCCGGCAAAACGAAGCCATCGCAACCCTTTTTGTCACCGGACTATTACTCAAGCCAATTGGGCTTTTTTTGCAAACAGGAGATAAAATTTGAGAAATTATCTAAAATTCCATTTAAGTTCAGATTAGGCAGTGTTGAAGAGTGCGACCGGCTGGAAGGAAAACGAAGCTATAGCGGTAAATAAAAAGCATCTACTATAATGTAAATGCTTTTTGCTTATGTCAAAAAAAATATATTACGCCGAAACCTGCAGGCCTTTCAAAACCTTATTGATCGCATTCACCATTAGTTCTCCTTTTGTTTTTATTTGTTCTTCTGTCCAAGATAAACTAATGGCTGTAGAAATGCACCGCCCCATAATAGCATCGCTGGCGGAAAAATCTTTGTTGGCGTGATGTATTACCGCAGCTTTTAAATCGGGGTGTAAATGATTGAGTGTAACCGCGTTTTTAAGATGATCCCATTTGCTGATATAATGCCAGTTGTTAACAAACCAGTAAAAATTACCCGCCAATATTCCCTGCGTTTTCATTTCGGCAACCACTGCTTTTGTAATGGCTTCCGTCGGTAAAAACCAACTCAAAAAACTGCAGCTATCACCATCTTCATCTGGTACTCTTCTAAAAGAAATTTCAGGTACAGTTTCTAACATTTGCCTTAGCATTTTATTGTTGGTACGCTGTATGTCTAAAAAAATATCCAGCTTTTTTATTTGTGCCAATCCTACGGCGGCATGTAACTCGCTAATGCGAAAATTGTAGCCAATGAAAGGATGAAGGTCTGCGCCTCTATCCAACCCGCCTTTGTGATCGTGACCATGGTCGGTGTATCCGTCGCTCTTAATTTGTACATCTTCATTGTTGGTCATTACCACACCGCCTTCT
This sequence comes from Ferruginibacter sp., assembly GCA_041742655.1. Classification (GTDB taxonomy): domain Bacteria; phylum Bacteroidota; class Bacteroidia; order Chitinophagales; family Chitinophagaceae; genus Ferruginibacter. The sequence continues at coordinate 5,224 of JBGSIG010000406.1, forward strand.
GCGCAGGTGATGGTTTTTACAAAATCAAAACTAAAAGTACCGGCATCGCCGATGGTACCGAGCTTTTTTCCCTTGTACGAAGCGCCAATGCTTTGGCAAGCATCCTCAAGCAATAACAAATTATGTTCCTTACAAATGGCTACCAGTGCATCCATATCAGCCATGCTGCCGCACATGTGTACCGGCATTATACATTTTGTTTTGGGAGTGATTGCCTTTCTTACTGCATCGGGGTTTAGCGTAAGTGTGTCATCTACATCTACCACCACAGGCACTGCGCCTACAGATAATACAGCTTCAAAACTCGCTACAAAAGTAAAGGCCGGTAAAATTATTTCATCACCATAGCCAATACCGAGGGCGCTCATTGCAGTGGTTAACGCAGCAGTACCACTACTTAACAACTGTGCATATTTGCATCCAAAAGTTTCACAAATAGCTTCTTCCATTTCTTTTGCTTTCCAAATGTCTTTACGCAGTGCATCAAACCCATATCTCATGAGAATGCCTGTTTCCAACACATCCGTTACTTCTTTGCGTTCTTCTGCTCCAAAAAATTCAAACCCGGGCATATAAATAAATTTAAAATGTACAAAAAAAATGAACTCGCCTGCGTGGCAAAGGTAGAGAAAATGGTTTTGCGATAACCGGCAATTTCAATGAATTGATGTTTATTTCAGCCACTCCATTGGCGGAACCATGGCCGGATCTTTAAAATAATTTAACCGCAAACTATCGCTCCATCCATTGGGGTTGCTTTCAAAACTTTTGCTGCTAAAAAAAATCATGCCCTGCACATTTGATTTGGTACGTAAGGAATCAATTTGCCTGGGTAGTTGTGTAACGTCCCGCCATGCTTTATTGCTATTGGCTTTATAAATGCCCAGCCCAATATAGCAATGCCTGCCGTAAGTGTGATTGTTCCACCAGTCTAACAAAACATTATAGGATGCTGCCCGGTGTTCGAATTCCCAGTAAATCTGGGGTGCTACATAGTCGATCCAGCCATTTTTAAGCCAAAGTAAAATATCAGCATACAGATCATCATAATTGGTAACACCGGCGGTGGTATTGCTT
>JBGSIG010000407.1:0-8332 GCA_041742655.1 Ferruginibacter sp.
GGCACTGGATAGCATTGAATCCAACTGTTTCAAAGCGTACGTTGCTTAATTTTTTACAATCATTTAAGGATAAAGAAAATGGATTTATAATGAACAGGAACGAACAAACTAAAACGATTAGCTACTCTTTTATAGAAATAAACTGTTATTCTTTTGCAGTATTGGATTATTATGATTTTTTAAATACTAGCTACAGCAGCAAAACAATCAATTTGGCAGATGATCTGCAAAGCACTGTCATACCCGGCTATTTACAAAATGAGCCAATGGCCAATTTACTAAACGAGTGATTATTTAACTAAGGCAAGTAAACATAAAAGCAGGTATGTTGAGTAACCAGATAAATCCCTTTGAATATGTTTCCATATTGGTCTCCATAATTTTGGGGTTAGGTATTACCCAAATCTTATCTTCTTTTTCTGATTTGCTCTACCATTGCAAAACTGTAAAATTTTATTGGCCGCATACAACCTGGGTACTTTTTATTTTGTTTTTGCACATGCAGGACTGGTTTATTACCTACCAGCTAAAAGACAAAGCAGTGTGGCGGCTACCAGAATTATTATTCATTTTACTCTATCCGGCTACACTCTTTATGGCCGCAAAAATGTTATTGCCCACCAACGCCAATCAAGAGAAGGCCAATATGAAAATATTCTACAAAAGCCAGTACCCGATTATCTTTTTGATAGTTGCAGCAAGCATTCTCATTTCAATACTATTCAATATTTTTCTGTTAAAAAAACCTGTTGAACAACAAATTATACTGCTGATATTTTTTGGACTAATGATAATCGTTTCCCTAAAAAAGAAAGAGAAGGAAACCATACACAAGGCTATAGCATTTGTAATCGCTACAGCTTCTGTAATCTCCAGCATTCTTGAACAAGATGAGTGGATAATTAAATAATGTATGAACCAGGAAAAGATATATTTTAAAATAAGGAGATTGTATATTAAGGCTTTCAGCTGGGAGTATTGGCCTATGTGGCTGGTATATTTCCCCGCGAGTTTTTATTTTGTGTACCTGTCTATTAAGGCAAAATCTTTTTTCTTCTTTTCGGCATCCAACCCATCTATAGAAACCGGGGGAATGTTTTTTGAAAGTAAGTGGAAAATATTTGAACTGTTACCAAAAGAATATTATCCGGCGACAATACTTATTTACGAAGATGATGATATGGACATTATCAACGAAAAAATGAGTGCAATCGGAATTAAGTTTCCGGTAATAGCTAAGCCAGACAGGGGCGAACGGGGATGGGGTGTTAAAAAGATAGCTTCTTTAAACGAGCTTGCGGATTACAAGTTGGGTATGGGTGTGCAATTTCTGATACAGGCATATGTAAATTACCCACTTGAGTTTAGTATTTTTTATTTCCGCAACCCCAATAGCAAAAAAGGTACTATTACTTCTTTTACTTTTAAAAAATTATTGACAGTTACCGGCGATGGGTATTCAACCATTGATACATTAATTAAAAATAATAACCGTTCGTTTTTACAATACCACCGGCTGCGACAACAATTGCAAATTGATTTTAACCGCATTTTAGCAATTGGTGAGCAACAGGTATTGGTGCCTTATGGTAATCATTCTTTGGGTGCAATGTTTATTGATTACAACCATATTATTGATGAGGCATTAATTAATACTATAGATAATATAAGCACTCAAATAGATGGATTTTATTTTGGAAGATTCGATTTACGCTGCACCAGTATAGAAGATTTAAAGAAGGGCAAAAATATTGCCATACTGGAGATAAATGGCGCAGGTGCCGAAGCTTCTCATATTTATGACCCGGGGTTTTCATTTTTTAAAGCGCAACTGGTAATAACAAAACATTATAAGATGATGTACCAGGCCGCATTGGCGAATAAGAAAAAAGGTGTGCCCTTCATGTCATTTAAAAATTATAAAGACACCCGGCGGCTAGAAAAAATTTATAAACAAAGTATGCGCATTCAATAGCATATTGGCTCGAATTATTTATTTAAAAACGCTGCTTTTAATTGTTTCGCCGTTAAAGAAATGATGCCTTTCTATCCACAGATACGCCTTATTGTTTTAAGTTATCTCAGTAAGGCCATATAAGTATCAAGACTCATTGCTTCAATTGCTTTCAGCACTAGAAAGCCCAAACAGGCACTACCATCATCAATTTATATGTAGCTGAACAGTCTATATTCCCACGCCCATTGACTTTTTATTTCAGTTCACAAAACCAAGCTATTCAAATTTTTGTATATGCAGGCAAGCCTGTGATTATTTTGTTTGTTAATGACAAACTCTATTTTCATAATCACATCTAATTACACAAAATATTGTACCATGTTTAAAAAAAGTTTAATTATTATTTGCGGTATTTGCTTTATTACCAATGTTAATGCCCAAAAAAGCAATGGCGTTGAAAATTCAGCCTCCTTTACTGCGGCTTTTGGCAGTTCGTTTTTTTCAACTGCTTTAGGTTATGAGCATTTATGGAAATTGGGAAAAAAACAAAAATGGGCAATTGGCGGTGGTGCCAGGTTTACAAGTTATTTCGGCAGCAACCAATACTATACAACTGCTCCTGCACAGCTTACAAGCGGTAAAACAGGTCCGGGTGTGTTATTTTCAGATGATATCATAGAAAATATAGATTCTGTTTTATTTAAAAAGTCGCAAGTAAATGCGTTAAACCTTTCTATCAATTTTGCCTATGCAATAAGTAAAAAAATTACTGTGGGATTTAATATTGACGCTATTGGTTTTTCTTTTGGCGCACAGCAAAATGCCATCTTTTACGGTAATAATGGAATTGGTTTTTCAACTACTGCAAAGCCCACCGGCTTTAATTTGCTACTTGTAAGTGACAACGATAAGGGAAGTTTGAACAGCGAATTGTATGTGCGGTATCTATTCAATGAAAAATGGGGCGGTAAATTAGGGTTTCAATATTTATTTACGGAATATACTACGGAATCCAAAGTGCAAACCACCCCCAATGGACAGGAAAATGATCGCTTTCGACAAAAATCTTCGGGAATTTCGCTGGGCGTGACAAGACTGTTCTAGAAATTTATAATTATCTATCTTAAAAAAAGCGTTATGAAATACCAAATTTGCGTTCCATTAATTTTGTTGGCTTTTTCATTTTCCAACTGCAGTAAAACTGACGGACCTTCCCAACCACCATCTGCAACAAGTCCAAATACCCCAGTTAATGGCAGTGTTGACTTGTCCAAAGGAACTATCTTGAAACAGGGTACATTTAGCGGCAATATGAGCTATAGAGTTCACGGTAAGGTACAGTTGTACGATGTAAGCGGAAAACAATATATTTATTTCGAAGATTTCAGTGCTTCAAGCGGCCCTGATTTAAAAGTGTACATCGCAACAACTAATACGGCTTCGCAGTTTGTCAGCCTTGGGCCTATAAAATCCATCAACGGTGCTCAGCTTTATGAAATCAGCAACCCGCCTGATTTTAATCAATATAATAAGGTATTGATCTGGTGCCAGCAGTTTAGTGTTTTATTTGGGGCGGCTAGTTTACAATAGTGCGCTTACAAAAAATACTCAAATATTATATCCCCTTACTTTTTTAATAGTTTTCCAATAGACAAAGGAGGCCATCTTCTTTTATTGTTGTACTTTTTTTATCACCCAATCATTATGATGAAATCATTAAATATACTGGCAGCCTGGCTATTAATAAGTAATGCTGTTATAGCGCAAAACTATTTGATAGGTGATAAAGAAAGTGAAGTAGGCTTTGTGATTAAGAACTTTGGTATAAAAACAAAAGGCAATTTTTCGGGATTAAAAGGAACCATCGTATTTAATCCAAATGCATTACAAGCAAGCCATTTTAATGTTTCAGTAAATTCCGCAACCATCAATACGGACAATTCGACCCGTGACGGGCACCTTAAGAAAAGTGAATATTTTGATGTTAATAAGTATCCATTAATTAGTTTTGAAAGCAAACAGATTGTTCAAGGCGATGTTGCCGGATCTTATAATGTAGTAGGAAACCTTACAATTAAAGGGATAACAAAAGTTATACAATTTGATTTTACTGCAATTAGTGTAGCTGGGGGATTTTCTTTTAAGGGGGAATTTGAGATTAACCGCAGGGATTTTCGGGTCGGTGGCAGCAGTTTTTCTATGTCGGATAATTTGAAAGTAATGCTTAATGTTGCAGCAACCCCATAAAGAACTTTGATGCAATAAAATTATTTTTCACCGCCCTCCTCTATACACTTATTATCCAAAAAAAAGGTAACGATTCTAGGTAAATTCACAAACGCTTTTGTCTATAATCTGCCTTGTAAATAAGTTTCTTGCAAAGTAGGAGACGGGGAACCACCGGTATTTTCTAAAGTTACGATAAATGCTGTGGCATTTGCAGGAACATTACTTACCTCTATAAAACGATCCCTTATAGCATCATTGATCATTCCAACACTTACGGGTTTATCGTTCACCATTGCCCATAGTTGGTAATCTTTTTTATCGGATGACCGTACCAAATGATGGATCATGATATAGGCTTTGCCAGTTTTTTTATCCCAAAACATGGTGCAGCGGCAGATGGCATGGTAGCCAACCCCATACATCGCCACAGGTGTTATGGTGGGATTTTTTAAGATATTATAGTCTGCCGACGGAAGTGAAACAGGTTTTTCATTCGCAAGTGCCAATTGTTTTTGTTGAACTTTATTTTTATTGAATAAATTGTAATTGAAAAAAGCGCTTATAACAAGTAATATCGATGCCGCTGCAGCAACAGGTTTCAGCCACCCCATATTAGCTGCTTTGTGGGTAGTTTTATTTATTGGTAATACAGGTATGCCTAACGAATTTATTGCCCGCAGTATTTTTTCATCAGTTTCTTCACTTGGCCACAAAATATCATTCATCATTTTCTTTTCCATGGACAATTCAAAACTTACAATGGCATCATTTAATACATTGTGCTGCTGCCGCAAAATCTCTAACTCGATTTTTTCCTCAACCGTGCATAAGCCCATTACATACTGCTCAATAATACCCGATAAAATGTAATTTTCAATATCCATTATTTAAATTGCTTTCTTAGTTCAATCAATGCGTTGCGTAACCTTGTCTTTACGGTTCCAACAGGTATTTCCAATATTTTTGCCACTTCGTCCTGCGTAAATCCATTGTAATAAAATAATTCAACTATTGCTTTATATTCATCTCTTAATTGGTGTACCTGTTTTCTTAAACCAATCAGGTTAATATTTTGCTGGATAGTGTTTTTTAATTCAATACCAGATACGTAATCACTTAACTGTTCGTTTTTTTGGAACGACTTAAAGTTTTTGGTGCGTATAGTATTGATGGATGTATTTCGCGTTAGCGTATGCAACCACGTAAACAGCCGTCCTTTAGCGGGGTCATATTTGTCAATATTTTTCCAAACGGCAATAAAAACTTCCTGTAAAATATCGTTGGCTGTTTCTGTTTCGTTTACAAACTGGTTAATAATTGCGAACAGGGCACCACGATAATTGGTGTATAGGTACTGATAAGCTTCGTTATCACGTTTTTGCAGCGCCGCTACTAATGTTGCTTCGGTATAAGTGCTTTGTATTTTCAAAAAATTATTTCAGCAGCAAATATTCAATATTGCAGGCACAAAAAAAAATGTTAAATATTTGATCATCTATTGAATTTGAAGATTATATCATTTTGTCAGGGATTAAAACGTAGACTCCATCATTTTGTGTTTTTTGCCATTAAACACGAATAGTTTTGAAACTGAATTTTCGGCTCCGGCTACACAGCATATTATATCACAACAATAATGCAATAATCCAACACCGGCTTGTGTAAAAATAATTCCGCAAACGTTTGCATAGAAATTGCCGGATACTTTGCCTTAAATTTGCACTATACATAATTTTAATATGTACACCGCTTACTTTAACTTCCACACGAAAACTTTATTTGTTCTATTGTAAAACCCAAAAAATGAAATACAATGGAAAACAACAAAATCCCATAAACTTTGTATTAACTACATAGAGCAGTTAGTTTTGATGAAAGGGCGCCTTCAGATTTATTTCTGAGGGCGTTTTTGTTGTTGATGGTATTAACAAAAGTTGCTGGATGTATCCTTTAATAAATCAATTACTTGCACTGCTGTATTATTTGTAAACCCTTATATAATCCACTTCCATCGCAGCTTCGGTAAACAAAGGGTCTACCGGGCCTCCAAAATCACCACCCATGGCTACATTTAAAATCAAAAAGAAATTATGATTAAATGGAATTGCTAACGAATTTGGCACTGAATGAACTAAGTCACCGTTTACGTATATTTTGATGGCTGAAGCTGTCCAATCCAGTGTGTAGATGTGAAATTGGGTGGTTGCATTTTCAATTAATTTAGTGCTTCCATCAGCATTTGCGCCGGAGTGCCCCGGGTAATGCAAGGTTCCATAAATTTTATTTAAGTCCCGGCCGAGATGTTCCATAATATCAATTTCTCCGCAGGCAGGCCATCCCGCAGAGCCAATATCGCTGCCCAGCATCCAGATAGCTGGCCATGTGCCAACACCAGCGGGTAGCTTAGCCTTTACTTCCACCTTCCCGAATGTAAATTCGAATTTATCTTTACTCAGCATCCTGGACGAAGTATACAATTTACCACTCAAATTTTCCTTTTTGGCTGTTATTTTTAAAACTCCTCCAACAACAGTTACATTTTCAGGCCGGTTAGTATACCATTCAAGTTCGTGGTTGCCGAAGCCGCAGTTATTGGGGCAGCCATCTCCCAAATCATAACCCCAAATTGCGGGGTCAGGCGTGCCATCAATATTAAATTCTTCTGCCCAAAAAAGTTTTCGAACAACTGACACTGTTACATCGAGGGATTTATTTATGGACAGACCGGTGCTGCTGGTTGCCGTAACTGTGACGGTGTAAGTCTTTTTACCCTCTTCCGAATACTGGTAATTTGCAATTCCAGAGGTTTCCGTTTTAGTGGCGCCATTACCAAAATCAAAAAAATAGGTAGCAGCATTGTCGGCGGTTGCTGTAAATGAAACGTTTCCACTTTCATCGGTGTTTACAACGGCTGTTAACACCAGGTTCGATGGCGGCGTTTTAACGGGGATATTATTTGACTCTGCTTTTTTGCAGTTGACTAAAATAAAGCATGCAAACAAAAGCGGTGTTGAGCATTTTATAAATTTCATAACGGTATTTGATTTTAATTTTTTACTACAATTCTTTAAATCGTGGTGCCATGTAAATTAAAATTAATAGCCCACATAAATAAAATAAAGATATTTGTTTTGCAGATTGTTAGGTTGGAAAAGCTTTACTGTTTTCTTGCGTTTACAATAAATAGGTTTTCAACATTTGATTCTTTTTTTATAATATCGAAAAAATCATCGAGGTATTTTGTCATCTGTTTTTTGTGCATGGTTTCAAGCGGCTGCAGGTTCACAATTAAAGAATCCATTGAATTTTTGCTGTTACGAAAAATTTGCAAGGCTTGCTGAAGTTCTTCCATGGTTCTGGGAAATCCAAGATAGTACCTTTCCTGCACATATGTAATGGGTAAATCTAATGGAGGTATGGCATACGGAGCACTTACAAGCCCGCTATAGTCAAAATCATACGGTACTGCAAATGGCCTTGATAAAGTATCCGCAGTATTTCTTATTAATTTAATATTTCTATAAATGGGAATTGCCCAATCACAATTTCCAATCATGTATTGAAACAACGTCACCAATGTTGCCTGCTCACGGTTGGTAGCATCAGTGTTAAATCTACCGAATTCAATTTCTCCACAGTTATTTCTCCTGGCCACCGCATCCTCATCCTCAATAAAAAAACCATAAAATGTTCGGGGTTTAAATTTCCCCCGTGTATCATGGTATCCAATTTTTACCAACCTTACCCGAAAGCTTTTTTCTGTGATTAGGTTAAAAATTTTATATGCCAGGTATTCTTTTAACACCAACTGTTCTCCATACTCGCCCATTGCGCATGGCCAAACCAATTTCAGGGTGCCCAACTTACTAATAACACTTTCAGCTGGTTTAAAATTAACCATCAATGGTGGTATTATGCATTCTTCCCTTCTATTGTTTCCACGAGGCCTTATTTGTATTTCGCCCTTTAAAGTACTGCTATCAGGCAACGTGCAGGAGACAGTTGCCGGTTGATAGCGTTCATGATAGTTTTTTTTAAATTTTCCTTTTATCAAAGCATTAAAATCAGAAGTAATGGTCATTTCGATCGGTTGATCATCTGCGAAGAATTTATTTTTATCAAGAGCAGAAGTTTGAGCCTGCACGT
>JBGSIG010000408.1:0-2327 GCA_041742655.1 Ferruginibacter sp.
AGAATTTAAAAAGGCATGGATCACCTGGATTGAAAAAGGTGCTTATGCGCCTAAACCATAAAATCTTTAATCAATAAAAAGTTTTATTGTTAATAATATTTAGCAACAACATTAAATAGCATCGAAATATGTTACAAGGCATCGATAATAAAGCAATCTCCCGGAGGAATTTTCTTCGGGCTTCAGGCATTACGGGAACTGCTTTCTTTTTAGGATTCTATTTTCCGGCCGGCGCTAAAGAAGCAACCATTCTTACTACGCCAGAAGATGAAATTACAGAGGTTGAATTGAATGCCTGGATACAAATTAATAGTTCCGGTAAGGTCACCATTTCCAGTCACCGTGCGGAAATGGGACAAGGCTCATACCAGGCCGTAGCACAGATTGTTGCCGAAGAACTGGAAGTGAATTTAAATGAGGTGAATATCGTTTTTGCAAAAGGTGACAATAAGAAATATGGCAGCCAGATTACAGGCGGCAGTTCCACTGTGCGGGGTTCTTACAAAAATTTATTAAAACTTAGCGCCACTGCAAGAGAGATGCTTATAACAGCCGCCGCCAATAAATGGAGCGTTTCTTCAACAGAATGCTATGCAGAAGCCGGACATGTAATACACAAGCCAACCGGAAAGAAAGTGCATTATGGAGAAGTGGTTTTGGAAGCCTCCAAGCTGGAAACGCCAAAAGATGTAAAGCTAAAAACCCGATCTGAGTACAAATTGATTGGCAAGCCGGTTCATCGTCCGGATACGCCATTAAAAACAAATGGCGCAGCTATATTTGGGTTGGATAAAAGACTGCCGGGCATGCTGTATGCTTCAGTTGAACGAAACCCACGCATGCGGGGTGTTGTAAAGAGTTTTGATGATACCGCCGCCAGGAATGTTACAGGCGTGAAAGATGTTTTCAAAGTGCGCATGAAAGTATTTAATACTCACCGGGAAGGTATTGCGGTGGTGGCAACTTCTACCTGGGCTGCCCTGCAGGGAAGAAAAGCACTTAAAATTGAATGGGATGACAGCGGTTTTGAACATACCAACAGTACTGATATTTACAAGCACCATGAAGAAATTTTGAAAACGAAAGAAGGGTTGGTGTTTAAGCAACAGGGTGATGCAAGCAGCATCCTCTCTAAAGCCACAAAAAAGCTTGATGTTATCTATCAAACGCCATATGAAGCACATGCTGCGATGGAACCCTTAAACTGTATTGCGCATTTTCAAAATGATAAAATTGAAATTTGGGGGCCTATACAGGCGCCTGATTGGGTACAGGAATTTATAAGTACAGAGTTTAAAATACCACGGGAAAATGTTATTGTGAACATGACCTTTCTTGGCGGTGGTTTCGGACGTAAGGCCTTTCTTGATTATCCGCATGAAGCCACGTTGATTTCAAAAAAAATAGGCGCACCGGTGCAGGTAGTATGGACCCGTGAAGATGATATGACACAGGGGCCTCACCGTCCGGGCATGTCTTATCGTTGTGAAGGTGTCACTACAAATGGCGCAATAGATGCCTTAAAAATAAAGCTTGCGGGTCAGAACATGGATAATTTTCAAAGTGATGACAGAGGCAAACCCAACGGCAGTTCAGCGGAAGGCTTGCTGGCACCATATTATGATTCCATCAAAAATATAAGTATCCTGGATGTTCCTTTTGAAACACCAATTCCAATTATGTGGTGGCGTTCGGTATATGCTTCTACCAATGGTTTTGCTTATGAAAGTTTCATAGATGAACTGGCAATCGAAGCAGGAAAAGATCCCCTTGCGTTTAGGCGGCAACATTTGCAGGATGAAAGATGCCAGCGCCTGATAGATAAACTGGAAGAAGTATCGGGTTGGAAAAACCGCAAAAAAAATGAAGGTTTTGGTGTAGCTATTACCGAATGTTTTTCCACTACTGTAGGCGAAATAGTGAAGGTATCTAAAGGCAGTGATGGAAAAGTAAAAATGGATAAGGTTTGGGCAGTGATGGATTGCGGATGGTATGTAAACCCGGATACCATTAAAGCGCAGATAGAAGGCTCCATAATTATGGCTTTTGGCGCTGCCACCATGCATGAAATTACATTCACGGCTGGGCTGGTTGATCAAAAGAATTTTTATGCTTACGCAATACCGCGGATACAGGATATGCCCCCTGTTGAAGTGCACATTATGGACAATGACGCCGATGCCGGTGGTGTTGGTGAGCCCGGCCTGCCTCCCTTCACCCCTGCCCTCACCAATGCCATCTACGACTTAACGGGCAAGCGTATACGAAAATTGCCTTTTAGTTTGGATACGGTTTAATTTAAAGATTCCTTTATTAATTTGCTTTTT
>JBGSIG010000409.1:0-2177 GCA_041742655.1 Ferruginibacter sp.
AATACCTGTACAAAAAACTGGGCAAACATTACCGCTACAAAACGATAAGCAGACATGCTGTTTCGTTCTTTCATGTCGCCGGTAATTACGCCACTCAAAGCTGAATAGGGAAGATTATTGGCAGCATACAATAACAGCAACAATGTGTAGGTTATAACTGCATAAATCACTTTACCCTTATAAGAAAAATCAGGCGTGCTAAACGCAAGCAAGGCAATTACGCCAAGAGGTACTGCAGTCCACAATATCCATGGGCGAAATTTCCCCCATCTTGATACGGTACGGTCTGCAATGGCACCGATAATTGGATTGAACCCAAACGCTGCAACAAGGCCTACCGTTAACATCACGGCTGATGCATGATTCGGTTTAAGCCCGTAGATATCCGTATAGAAATAAGCGAGGTAGGTCATTAAAGTCTGGAATACCAAATTGGCGGCGAGATCGCCCAAACTGTAACCAATCTTTTCTTTAACGGACAATTTTTGTGAGGCAGCAATCATTTTGTAGTTGGTTTTATAAAATGAATTTGTTATTTTATTTTGCAAGTGCCACCACTTTATCAAACGCAGGTTTTGTTTTAAAATCCCTGTCAAAAAGCAAAGGGTAATTTGTTCTGCCTCTTATGGGCCAATTGTTCAACCACGATTGCCCGTCATTTACTCCCCAAAAAGTAACTCTCTCAATTTTGTCTTTGTGTTTAAGAAATATTTTAAATAAGGCCTCATACCCTTTTGCCAATTTAATTTGCATGGAGTCTGGTAAGCCTTTGGGATAAGGGTTCATATAAGGGCTGTTCTCAAAATTCTGACTAACCTCAGCACCTTTCAAATCCCAGGGATTGGGCAACACCGTAATATCTAATTCTGTAAAACTAACTTTTAACCCCAGTGCAGCAAATTCAATAATACTATTTTCAATATCCTGCAGGGGAAGCCCGTTAATGCTCCAGTGTCCCTGTATGCCTACCCCATCTATCCGGGTTCCATTTGCCTGCAATTTCTTTATCAGCGCAATGGCTCCTGCTCTTTTTTGTGGTTGCTCAATATTATAATCATTATAGTACAACTCAGCTTTGGGTGCGGCTTTTGCAGCCAACTCAAATGCTTTTTGTATGTAGCCCTCGCCTAATTTTTCCAAAAAGATTGATTTTCTTAAAGTACCATCCTCGTTAAGCGCCTCATTCAATACGTCCCAGCTATTCACTTTTCCGGCATACCTGCCGGCAATAGTATTAATGTGATTGGTAATAAACAACAACAAAGAATCACTGCTTTGAATATTGTTTACAAATGGCGATAACTGGCTATGCCAAATTAAGGTATGACCAATAATAAACATGTTGTGTTTTTGTCCATAAGCCACAAATTTATCTGCCAGGTTAAAATTGTATTTATCCCATTGCGGATGTATCTCCGCACATTTCATTATGTTTTCGGGTGTAATGGAATTGAATTGCTGTGGTATTAAAACAGCCGCTCCGGCATCCCTCCCTTCAATTTGAGGAGTATTTAACGCTGTGCCAATAAGAAAATCATTTTTAAAAATTTTCTTTAGAGAAATATCTTCGGTAGTGCGATTGGTGGATACAATATCACCCCCGTCAAAATAAAATTTTACGTGGTTGTTTTGCAATGCAACTAATGAGCTTAATAAAAGAAGCATCTTTATACTGATAAAAGATCTCATACCCATAAATAATATTCTTAAGTTTCGATAATGTATTGTGCCATTAGCTGTATAAGTAAATTAGTATTCATGAAATAAAAAATAAAACAGGTAGAACTGTTTACTTCATCTTTCAAAAACTTGTGTTGCAATGCCTGAATTTAAGAGAAACAATATCAGACGCTGTTTTGTGTGCGTCCACAAAAGATATTTCAATATCTATTCGAGGTAGTAGCATACAATCGTTTATCAGGGTAAAAATACCACCTAAACACAGTGCATTGCAACTGTTATCTAACTAATAAAATATGTTATCTTATTACATTTAGGGTAATTTGTTAATATTTTAGCAGAAAATAGCAGTTATTAGATTAAAATTTGGATACTTTTACGGCAATGATTTAGCATTAACTGGAGGTGAAAAATTATTTAGAACGCAAGTGATATTGCCATTCTTATTAAATATTAAACGCTGATAAAATTAATTAGTGATGGATACTTTAATTCAG
>JBGSIG010000410.1:0-1870 GCA_041742655.1 Ferruginibacter sp.
TGTAAGTGCTGTCAATGCTGTTATTTGGAGCAATGCGCTCATCTACCTGTTGCTTATTACCGGTATTTATTTTTCTATAAGGATGCGGTTTTTCCAGCTTCGCCTTATTAAAGAAATGGTAAAGCTGATGTTGAACGGAGACAAATCAACTGCCGGAATTTCTTCGTTCCAGGCCTTGGCGGTCTCATTATCCGGAAGGGTAGGAACAGGCAATATTGCAGGAGTTGCTACAGCCATTTTTATTGGTGGCCCTGGCGCCGTTTTCTGGATGTGGGCAGTGGCTTTTTTAGGTTCGGGCTCAGCATTTGTAGAATCTACGCTGGGGCAAATTTTTAAAAGAAAAGAGGACGGACAATATCGTGGTGGCCCTGCTTTTTACATCGAAAAAGGATTTAAAAATAAACGTATAGGAAAATGGTACGCTATCATCTTTGCACTCAGTACTATTATGGCATGTGGTTTATTGTTACCTGGTGTACAATCCAACAGCATTGCTTCGGCGGTTAAAAGCGCATTTGATATCAAATACATGTACACAGGAATATTGCTGGCGGTTTTGTTGGGGCTAATAATTTTTGGCGGTATTAAAGCAATTGCAAATGTGGCCCAGTTTGTAGTACCCTTTATGGCCATTGCATATATACTGGTTGCAGTAGTTATATTGGGAATGAACTATGACAAAATTCCTGGGGTGTTTTCATTAATCATGTCCAGTGCTTTTGGTGCCAATGCAACTTTTGCAGGCATAGTTGGTGCCATGATTTCCATTGGGGTAAAACGAGGTGTGTATAGTAATGAAGCGGGACAAGGTACAGGCCCGCATCCCGCTGCTGCTGCTGAAGTTTCTCATCCGGCAAAACAGGGATTGGTACAGGCTTTTTCAGTTTACATCGATACGCTTTTTGTTTGCTCAGCTACTGCATTTATGATTCTTATCACAGGCATGTACAATGTAAAAGGTGCCGACGATAAATTAATTGTTGATAACGGAGTTTACTATCTGCAGGCAAATGTAAAACATGTGGATGGCAGCCCCACTTACACACAGGCCGCTATTGATAAGGCTTTTAGCGGACAGGAAACGTTTAATCCTGAATACGTGGGCAAGGGAAGTTATTTTGTGGCCATTGCATTATTCTTTTTTGCCTTCACTACATTAATGGCTTACTATTATATTGCGGAAACCAATGTTGCTTACTTAACACAAAAAAGAGGCGGGCCGCTGCTGATGCTTTTACTAAAATTTGGAATAATGGCAGCCGTATTTTTGGGCTGTGTGCGAACAGCAACCATCGCCTGGGATCTGGGAGACATGGGTGTAGGCATTATGGCATGGCTGAACGTAGTGGCCATCATCATTCTGCAAAAGCCAGCTTTGCTTGCTTTGAAAGATTATGAAAAACAAAAAAAGGCAGGCAAAGATCCCTCTTTCGATCCCGTAGCGTTGGGCATTAAAGACGCTGATTTTTGGGAGCATGAATATCAAGAGCCAAACAGGCCGGCAATAAAATAATGGATGTTTTTTAGCAATTTTTCATCTATGATAAATGCTGTGAAAACTGCGGTGACTATTTTTTAAAGGAATGTAAGGTGAAGTGGGTGTTCGCAATAGAGAGTAGCTAATTTTTCACCATTCACAAATTTTTATTATTTGTGTGCCTGATAATTTTTAATGTACTCAGCCACGTCTATCATTGGCGCAATCCAAATATCATTTTCATGTTGTTTTATATAGGCGAGGAACTCCCTGTGGTTAGGTAATGAAACATTCAATCCATTTCCGCCGCCTACGCCATGAAAGAGTATAACGAGCAACGAATTTGTTTCCTGCGCTTTCTTTACCCATCCAATCATCTCTTCGGCTGTATTA
>JBGSIG010000411.1:0-2234 GCA_041742655.1 Ferruginibacter sp.
TTTAAACCGGCAATGGTACAGCCTTTTGGAGTGGTAACTTTATCTATTTCCTGTTCAGGATGGGTGCCATTTTGCAGTAATAATTCTGCTGCGCCTTTTACTGTTTGTGCTGAAATAAGGTTGGCGGTAACTGCATCAAAACCAATTTCAATACCGCCTTGTATATTGGCACGAATGTACCGCATAGCATAGGCGGTACCACAGGCACCCAGTACCGTAGCGGCATCCATCAGGTTTTCATTTATTAAAGCAACCTTGCCTAATGTGCTGAAAAGATCTGTAACATATTTTGTTTGTGCACCAGTAGCATTGGTTACACTAATGCAGGTCATGCTCTGCTGTATAGCAATGGCTGTATTAGGCATTGCTCTGAATATGGGTAGTTTCTTTTTTATCAGTTCTTCCATATCGCTTATGAATACGCCGGTAACCACAGATACCAGTATGTGCTTTGCAGATAATTCTTTTTTAAAACCATTTACTACGTCGCTTACCTGGAAAGGTTTTATCGCCAAAATAATTAACTCACTGTTACGCACAGCCGCAGCATTGTCGCTGCTTATATTTACGCCCTTGCCTACCAGTTCTTTTAAAGTGGCTAGGTTTCTTTTTGTAACGGTAATATCTGCTGGTTTGCAAAATTTGCTTTTCAGCAAACCCTCCGCAATTGCAGTTCCTAAGTTTCCGCCGCCGATGATGGCAATTTTTTTACTCATGGTAATAATAATTTATAAAGCACTTAACGCCTGCTCGCTTTCATGGCCTGTTAAAAAATTGCCGATGGCATTATCGTATTTATTTTTCCAGTCAATAATGGTTCCCCAGTTGTCTTCATCAATTACAATATCACCTTCAGTTACGGTTCCTAATTTTTCGAAAGAGATTTTTGCGGTGTTTAACAAATGCTCAACGGCTTCAACCTGCGCAGCACCAGCAGAAATAACCACACGACTTTGTGCTTCGCCAAAAAGATAAGCGTCTTTGCGAATGGCTTTGTTGGTATTAATATTGTAACCAAGGTTCTCATTAAAACCACTTTCGGTAAGCGTTACAAACAAGCCACCCTCACTTACATCATGCGCAGAAGCAATCAATTTATCTTTAATTAATTTTTCAATTGTTCTTTGTAAAGTATATTCTTCATCAAGGTCAAAATATGGAGCGTCGCTAAATTCGACGCCATGTATTTTGTGCAGGTATTCGGATGAGTTAATATCATCTCTGCTAACACCAACCAAATAAATAACATCACCCGCCTCTTTAAAGTTCATGGTCATTTTTTTATTTACACTATCCAGTACACCCACCATTCCAATGGTAGGTGTTGGGTACACCGGCCCTTCCGGGGCCTGGTTGTAAAAACTTACGTTACCACCGGTTACGGGCGTATTAAATTTAACACAGGCTTCGCCCATTCCTTTAATAGCATTCACAAACTGGTAATATACTTCGGGGTTGTAGGGGTTGCCAAAATTTAAGCAATTAGTAACACCTAAAGGCTCGCCCCCACTGCACACAATATTTCTTGCAGCTTCGGCAACTGCAATCATCGCACCTTTATATGGATCGGCAAAAACATAGCGGCTGTTACAATCTGTTGTTAACGCAAGGCCTTTATTGGTTGGTTTTGCAATAACGATGGCGGCATCGCTGGGAGCATTGGTACTTGCTGTGCCTGCGCCAACCATGCTGTCATACTGCGTATAAACCCAACGCTTACTTGCTATGTTAGGTATTTGAATCAGTTGTTCGGCTACAGCTTTTAAATCAACCGGAACATTAATTGAAGCCGCATCAAATGATTTTATTTTCAGCAAATATTCGGGTGCAGTATATTCCCTTTCATATTGAGGAGCGCCACCACCTAATACCAATTCATGCGCAGGTAGCTCAGCTTCCAGCGTGCCATTCATGTAAAATTTAAGTAAGCCATCATCCGTTACTTCACCAATCTCGCTGCAAGGCAAATCCCATTTTTCAAACACTTTTAATACCTCCGCTTCTTTTCCTTTTTGCACCACCATCAACATTCTTTCCTGGCTCTCACTCAATAAAATTTCCCAGGTCTTCATATTTTTCTGGCGCATCGGAACCTTATCCAACTCTATACGCATTCCCGAATTCCCTTTGGCACTCATTTCTGCTGTAGAGCAAATTATTCCTGCAGCGCCCATATCCTGCATGCCCACAATGGCGCCGGTTTTAATCACTTCTAAACAAGCTTCCAGTAATTT
>JBGSIG010000412.1:0-2978 GCA_041742655.1 Ferruginibacter sp.
CAACTCTTTACCTGGAAATCTTTTCCAAGAATTGATTCGATGGTTTTTGCTTTTGCGGGTGACTCAACTATTAAAAGATTCTTAGCCATAATTTATTTTTTTCCTTTTTCCCGGCAACGGTCACCGGAAGGATGGGGGTTTTATGAACCTCAATACCTGGTAAAAAAGGCACCGGGGCGATTAATTAATTATCTGTTCTACAGGCGTCTTATCGCTGCTGAAAATCTTTGCAGACAAGGCCGGGTTACATTGATAGCTATTGCAATTTGGCAAATTTTCTTTGCCTCAAAACACTTTGTTGATAGCGTATATTACGCCGGTGTAAGTGTGATTGGTACAACAATTTCTTCTGCAATATTAGTTTAAAATTAAAAAATCAAAATTTTTCTTACAAACGGCAACTTTACACACCGAAAAATATTCGGGATATTCCGTCGTTAAAAATCGGAGAAGTTAATACACCAGCAATAAAAAATGTTGTAAGATATTTTTTCTTTAATGAAGTAAAACTCCCGGATAAAAAATATCCGGCTAAAGAAATTCGACGATCCTCTTTTTTATCGCAGCATCCCTGTTTATTTTCTGGTGCCCGAGTCCTTTAGTAATTACGAACTGAATATTATCGAAGCCTTCTTCTTTTACAAGTAAGGCATCTTTCAGCGGCGTTACGTCATCATCTTCATCATGTATCCAAAGAATGTTTGCGTTAATGTTTTTCATGGCCCGTTTGATGGAATACCATTTTGGGGGATGGCCACCTTTTCTAATGATAACTTTGTCAAATTCCTTTCGCACTGTTTCGTCGTTTATTTGTAAAAGTTTAAAAGCGCTGTCAATAGCCGTTGTTGTTTCTGTAGCCGGGGCCACAAAAACTATCCTGGTGTGTTTGTCGTGTGGCATTTTTTCCATTGCAAGGCTAAGCGCAATGCCGCCAAATGAATGTGCCAGGAAGCAGTTAATGGGGCCATAAAGCGCTATTATTTTTTCAATCATTTCGCAGTACTGTAATACATTGACCGTGCGGCCTTCGCTATTACCATGGGCTGGCGCATCAAATGCCAATACCTGGTAACCTTTGTCGAGGAGGTCGATTATATAGTTGTTGAAATTGTGAGCGGCAGATCCAAAGCCATGAAGTATTAAAACTTTATTTGGTTTGTCTTTGTTCCATCTGTAGCCCCGAACATTTAAACCATTCATTTTAAAATTCAGTATTTCGGCCCACGAAAATATTGTGCGGTTCTTGTGCTGAGATTTAATCAATGGCGTGCAGAACAATTCAAAAGCCTTTTCAGCAGTTTTCCTTTTTGAAATCAGCGATAGCACTTTAAATTTTATTCTTATATAACTTATTGCTAATTTTTGTTTTAATTGCATTTGAAACAAAGATAATAATATGAAAGTAGTAATTGTTGGTGCAGGCAATGTGGCCACGGTGTTAGGAAGGTTGATAAAAAAAGCAGGGCATGAGATATTGCAGGTTGTCAGCCGCCATGAGGTCAACGCCGGAGTATTGGCAGATGAACTTGTGTGCGCATTTACCGACAATAGCGGTGTAATTGATAAATCGGCCGACTTATACCTGATAGCAGTTACAGACAGCGCCATGACCCAATTGGATGAAACATATCACCTGGGAAATAAATTAGTGGTACATACTGCGGGCTCCGTATCAAAAGAAGTGCTGAAGAATGTAACGTATAATTATGGCGTTCTGTATCCTTTACAAAGTTTGAGAAAAGAAAATATGCATTTGCAACAGGATATTCCCCTGCTGGTTGATGCCAACAATGATGCTGCTTTAAAAACACTGGAAGATTTTGCTCAAACAATTTCCAAAAACGTGCATAAGGCAAACGATGAGCAAAGGCTTAAACTGCATGTGGCAGCGGTATTGGTAAGTAATTTCACTAACCATCTTTATGCATTGGCGGCAGACTATTGCGACAAAGAAGCAGCCGATTTTAAATTGTTGTTGCCCTTAATTGAAGAAACAGCGCTTCGCCTGCGCCACCATTTACCCGGCGAAATGAGAACCGGCCCGGCCGCCCGAAAGGACATTAAAACACTTCAAAAACATTTGGGCTTGCTGTCTCAATATCCTGCAATACATAATATTTATCTAAAAATGACGGACAGCATAATGAATCCATAAAGTTTACTTCCAGGTAAAAACAATATCTGTTTGCACTTTATATGGATCCTTTAATTTTCCATCTTTATCCATTGGGTCACCCACGTAGACCTCGTAAGGCGGATGAATTATTTTTTTCTTATGATCTTTAATCCAATCCTCCAGTGCAGTATATCCCTGTTCCGTAAATTCGTAGGGCCCGTAAAAATGTGCTACTACAATACTGTCGATTCCTATTTGTTTAATGGTAACACCACGGGGTAATTTTGCGGGCTTTTTATCAACGGGCAAGCCGGCTTCAAAAAAGAATGGAGCCTTTTGACTTTTGTACCAGGCCATAGGCGCACCTGTTACCTTTAACTTATTCTTTTTAATGATTGCGGCAAGTTTTACTCCATATATTTCGGCCAACTTCATTGAAATACGCTGCATGTTGGCAGCACTGTCTTTAATGCACAGCACCAATTGTTTTAAAGAAACAGTATCCGTTATGTTTATGATTGGCGCTTTAGGTGGGGTTATTCTTTTTTCCGTATCTACCACTTTTTTTACAATTGTATCTTTTTTTATTTCAGGCGCATCTTCTTTTTTTTCGTTATTACTACAGGCTGCAACTGTAATTATACATAGCATTGCCAGGATTAATTTTACATTCATTTTATTGTACCACATAGAGGCTGTAATTGATTTTACAATGAAAGTGAAAAATAGCGAAACGATTTTTTATATACAAATATTTTCAATACAAAGAACACGCCAGAATGCGCCGTTGTTGTTCAAGCATCTGAAATAATAAGCCATTGACTAAGGATAAGTTTTCCTAAATTGGTAATTGTACAGTAGG
>JBGSIG010000413.1:0-5024 GCA_041742655.1 Ferruginibacter sp.
CGTTCAATCTGCTCTCTTGCTGAATCATTTTATTTAGCTTTATACTTCTCCTGGTAAACAGGAAAAGCTATTAAAAACATTTTATAAAAGTTACTTGCATTACAAGCAACACAAAAATTATTTCACTTTCTCTAATACTTCAACCAATCTCCAACGCTTTGTTTTGCTCAGAGGCCTGGTTTCCATAATCTTTACAGTATCACCGATACTGCATTCGTTCTTTTCGTCGTGTGCATGAAATTTGGTAGATTTTTTTACGAACTTACCATAAAGCGGATGCTTTACTTTTCTTTCTACCAACACTACAATGGATTTGTCCATTTTATTGCTGGAAACAACTCCAACTCTTATTTTACGTAAATTTCTTTCGATCGTTGTTACTTCTTCGCTCATTGTTGCAAAATTTATGGTTTAATTTAAACCTAGTTCTATCTTTCTTAATGCTGTTTTTAAACGGGCCAAATCTCTGCGTAATAAACGCATGCTAACCGGGTTCTCCAATGGAGAAATACTGTGCGCAAAAGATACTTTCTTCAAACGCAATTCGTCTTCAGTTATCTTGGCTTTCAGGTCTTCAAGACCTAAACCTTTAATGCTCGTTGAGTAATCTGCTTTCTTTGACATCTTAATATTTTTTTTGTCTGTTCAATTATGCCTCGTAATCTCTGCGAACAACAAATTTCACAGCGATTGGTAATTTTTGTGCAGCAAGTTCAAAGGCTTCTTTAGCAACCTGTAAAGGAACACCGTCTGCTTCAAACAAGATGCGTCCTGGTTCTACAACTGCTGCCCAATATTCAGGGTTACCTTTACCTTTACCCATTCTCACCTCAGCCGGCTTTTTGGTAATTGGCTTGTCAGGAAAAATTCTAATCCAAACGTTTCCTTCCCTTTTCATATGACGTGTTAAAGCCTGACGGGCACTTTCAATTTGCCTGTTAGTTAACCAAATTGGTTCTAATGCTTTTAAAGCAAAAGACCCGAAAGAAATGGTAGCGCCTCTTTTGGCAGTTTCCCTAATCCGGCCTTTCTGCGCCTTTCTATGTTTTGCTCTTTTTGGTTGTAACATTATCTATCGATTTGAAAAATTCTTTATTATTTAATATTCGGGTAATATATAAATTACCTTCTTCCTCCCTGGCCGCCACCACGGTTTCCACCACCTTGTCCGCCACCTCTTCTATCGCCACCTTGTCCACCACCTCTTCTGTCGCCACCACCTCTTCTGTCGTCAAAGCCACCGCGGTTTTCGAAACCACCTCTTGAATCACCTTCTTTACCACCGCCTGCTAAAATGTTAGGGTTAAGATCTCTCTTTGCCAATACTTCTCCTTTACAGATCCATACTTTAATACCTATTTTTCCGTAAACAGTTTGTGCAAAAACACTGGCGTAATCAATATCCATACGTAATGTATGTAATGGAGTTCTGCCTTGTTTAATTTCTTCGCTACGTGCAATTTCAGCTCCACCTAAACGGCCACCACATCTCACTTTAATTCCTTCGGCACCCATTCTTAATGCAGATGCAATTGCCATTTTAACGGCACGTTTGAAATTAATTCTACCTTCTAACTGGCGGGCAATTGTATCAGCTACAATTTGTGCATCCAGTTCAGGGCGACGGATTTCAAGAATATTGATCTGAACATCTTCTTTACCTGTTAATTTTTTCAACTCCTCTTTAATCCTGTCAACTTCTCCACCACCTTTACCGATGATGATACCTGGCTTAGATGTATGAATAGTAACGATCAATTTGTTAAGCGTGCGCTCAATAACGATTTTAGATATACCACCTTTATTGATACGGGCATTCAGGTAAGTTCTGATCTTATGATCTTCAATTAACTTGTTGCCGAAATCTTTTTTATGTGCATACCAATTACTATCCCATCCACGGATGATTCCTAGTCTGATACCAATCGGATTTGTTTTCTGACCCATATTGTTGGTTAATTCGTTTTAATTAATTTATTAACTTTTGCTATCTACTATTAAGGTTACATGGTTGCTGCGTTTGCGTACCTTGTATCCACGACCTTGTGGTGCCGGGCGCATACGTTTGATCACTCTTCCACCATCTACCATCACCGTTTTAACAATTAACTTAGCATCTTCAACCTTTACATCTGTATTTTTTTGCTCCCAATTATTGATAGCACTTTTTAATAACTTGTATAAAGGAACAGCTGGATGTTTAGGGCTAAATTGTAAAACCCCTAAAGCTTTTTCTACTTCCATTCCACGTATCAAATCAATCAATAAACGCATTTTACGCGGTGAGGTTGGATAATTGTTAAGTTTTGCTACTGCTTCCATTTTATTTATTGTTTCAGATTCCGGCTTTTGTGTATCGAGCTTTTAACTCATAACGCAAAACCCGTTATCTTTTTGTGTTTACATTTTTTTACTTGAGTGACCTCTGAAATTTCTTGTTGGTGCAAATTCTCCTAATTTATGACCTACCATAAATTCTGTTACATAAACAGGAATGAATTTGTTGCCATTATGAACTGCAATTGTATGACCAACAAAATCAGGAGTAATTGTAGAACGGCGTGACCATGTTTTAATAACACCCTTCTTATTTTTTCCTTCATTTATTGCTAACACTTTTACTTCTAAGTTAGCATCTATATATGGACCTTTTTTAACTGAACGTGGCATAGTATTTTTTTTTTGTTGATTTTCTGCCGAATGATCGGAAGATATTTTAACAATGAATATTATTTATTGCTTATTTTTTTTCCGTTTTTTCTTTGGATGATCATTTTATCTGATCCCTTTCCTCTTGTACGTGTAACCTGGCCTTTTGCATATTTACCTGTACGGCTACGCGGGTGACCGCCTGATGCTCTACCTTCGCCACCACCCATAGGATGATCTACGGGGTTCATAGCAACAGCCCTTGTTCTTGGTCTTACACCCTTCCACCTGTTTCTTCCTGCCTTACCTGCGCTTTCTAGATTATGATCGCTATTGCTAACAACACCCACGGTGGCATAACAATGGATTAATACTTTTCTTAACTCACCGCTTGGCATTTTTAAAATACCATATTTTTCTTCCTTATTCGCCAACTGAGCTGTATTACCTGCACTGCGTACCAATTTGCCACCCTGGCCTGGTTGCATTTCAACATTATGAATCATAGTACCCAAAGGCATATATTTCAATTGTAAGGCATTTCCTAATTCAGGGGCAACATTGTCGCCACTTAAAACTGTAGCCCCAACCTGCAAGCCATTCGGCGCAATGATGTAACGCTTTTCACCATCAGCATAATTCAATAAAGCTATAAACGCTGTACGGTTTGGATCATATTCAATGCTGTTAACAACGGCAGGAATATTCTTTTTATCTCTTTTGAAATCAATGATACGATACATGGTTTTGTTACCACCACCCATATAGCGCATTGACCTTCTACCAGACGAGTTACGGCCAGCAGTATTCTTTTGCTTTTCAAGCAAAGTTTTTTCAGGAATGTTGGTGGTAATTTCTGCATAAGCATTACCAATTCTCCAACGCGTACCTGCTGTGGTCGGTTTGTATTTTCTAAGTGCCATCTTAATCTTATTGCCCTAAATCCCTTCCTTCGACTTTGCTTTTGGAGAGACTTTTGGAACTTTTTATTTTATTAATCTCTGCGTTTTGCGGTAGCAGAATTTACCATCCTTGCATATATCTTTTTACCTATTTCCCTTTAATGGTTGGTGTATTATACTGTTCCGTATAAATCGATTGTTTCACCATCTGCTACAGTAACAAATGCCTTCTTTTTTGCTGGCTTACGGCCACTAACAACACCAGCTTTTGTGTTACGTGATTTAGCTTTTCCAGGCATTACTGTTGTATTAACATTTGTTACCTGAATACCGTAGAATTCCTCAACAGCTTTCTTAATTTCCAGTTTGTTAGCTTTTCTGTTTACCACAAAAGCATAACGGTTCATTTTTTCAGTTTGCTTATTTATCTTTTCAGATAAGATGGGCTTTATTAAAACTTCAGACAGTTTCATAATTCTAGTTTGATAATTTGCTTATTAATTTTATGCTTCTACCGCTTCATCTTCTTCACTAAAAATTTTTGCTACACTCTCAGTAAAAACCAACATTTTAGCATTCACTATGTCGTAAGTATTCACGTCGCTTAACAAAGTTCCCTGCACTCCAGGTATATTCCTTAAACTCAGGTATACGTTATCGTTGTTTTCAGGAATAACAAACAACGTTTTTTTATCGCTAACCTGCAAGTTTTTTAAGATGCCTGCAAATTGCTTTGATTTAGGAGCGTCCATTACTACATCTTCTACAATCACTATAGCATTGTCTTTTGCCTTGGCACTTAAAGCACTAATCTTAGCAAGGTCTTTTACTTTACGGTTCAATTTAAAATCGTATAAGTGAGGTTTTGGTCCAAAAATGCTACCACCACCTTTATAGATAGGGCTACGTAAATTACCTTTACGGGCGCCGCCAGTTCCTTTCTGTTTTACCAATTTCTTAGACGAACCATTTGCTTCGGCCCTGGTTTTCACTTTATGCGTACCCTGACGTTGAGCAGCTAAGTATTGCTTTACTGCTAAGTAAACAACGTGAGTGTTTGGTTCTACACCAAAAATTTCTTCCGGCAACTCAATTGTTCTTCCCGTTTTTGCTCCTTCTATATTTAAAATATCTACTTGCATGATTATTCAAATTAATTTTTGTGTTAAGAAACACAAAATTGTGTGTTGCTTACTTTTGTATTAAAACGATTGAACCATTGTGGCCCGGTACCGAACCACTGATTAATATGTAATTCTTTTCAGAGAAAATCTTAACCACTTTCAAACCTTTCATCTTCACTCTGTCCTGACCCATGCGTCCACCCATTCTCATACCTTTAAAAACTCTTGAAGCATCAGATGAGTTGCCAATAGAGCCGGGAGCCCTTGAACGATCATGTTGACCGTGAGATTGTCCGCCCACACCATGGAAACCATGACGTTTTACAACACCCTGAAAACCTTTTCCTTT
>JBGSIG010000414.1:0-5187 GCA_041742655.1 Ferruginibacter sp.
AGCCGGAGACAAATATTTTTGTACAGTTGTTACAAAAGTATCTTCCTTTTTGGCCTTTGTTTGCCCTTACCATTCCCATTGCATTAAGCGTTGCATTTATCTATTTAAGATCTCAGGTGCCTATTTACGTTGCCAGTGCCAAAGTGCTCTTAAAAGATCCCAATAAAGGAACGGGCGACTCCAAGGTGCTGGATGCCCTGAATATTTTTAGTGAGAAGAAAATTGTTGATAACGAAATATTGGTACTTAAATCATCCAGCATTGTGCAGGAGGTAGTGCGGTCGCTTCATTTATATGCTACTGTGTACAACCAGGGTAATGTACGACAGGAAGAATTGTATGGCGCCAACTCACCCATTCGTTTTATTGCATTACAGGAAGATAGCATTATTAACTCCGGTAAATATTTTTTTACTGTTGATTGGAAACAACGCACAGTTGGCATCAATGGCCAGTCGATAGCTTTCGATTCCACAGTGGTATTGGGTAACACTGCTTTTCGGCTACAGATAAATAATACTTACAACCAAAATGTGGTAGGTAAAAATTATTTTGTAATCATCAACCCGGTGGCTTCAGTATCAGGCGGCATCTCCGGCAGTCTCAGGGCCGTTCCGCTCTCGAATGTATCTACAGTATTGGATGTTAAATTAGAAACGCCGGAGCCAATAAAAGGAGAGGCGATCTTAACCAAACTATTTGAAGTGTACAATGCTGAGGGCATTGATGATAAAAACCTCATTGCTTCTAAAACACTCAATTTTATTGACGACCGGCTACAGTTGGTGATAAAACAATTGGACAGTGCGGAAAGAAATATCGTCTCCTACAGGTCGAAAGAATCATTGTATGCCGTAGGATCGCAGGCCGAACTTTTTTTGGCAAGGGTGGCAGAGCTTGATAAACGGAAGGGAGAAATAGAACTACAACTGGATATATTAAATGACATAAAAAATTACACCCAAAAAAAAGGTAAGGTTACCGGTACAGTGCCATCGTTGAGTTTGGTGTCAGATCCTATACTAAGCGATTTGTTGGGCCAGTTGTATGCAGCAGA
Source organism: Ferruginibacter sp. (assembly GCA_041742655.1). Classification (GTDB taxonomy): domain Bacteria; phylum Bacteroidota; class Bacteroidia; order Chitinophagales; family Chitinophagaceae; genus Ferruginibacter. Next base: position 1,058 of record JBGSIG010000414.1, read on the forward strand.
GTTTGAGCGGGATAAGATCATTAGTATTTCCGGCGACCAGAGTGAAACCGTTATCCTGGCCAATGAAAAAGTGCGGCGCCTCAAGGCCGATATTTTAGAAAACCTGAATAATATCAGGAACAGCCTGGTGACAGCCAGGAATGATGTGATTGCTACCACCAAATTAAATAACAACTTGCTAAGCCAGGTACCGCAAAAGGAAAGGGGGCTGCTGGAAATAAGCCGCCAGCAAACGGTGAAAAATAATATCTATTCTTATTTATTGCAAAAAAGAGAGGAGACAGCACTGTCATCGGCATCTACTTCTTCCGATTTAAGAGTGATTGAAAAACCAAATTCTTATGGCCCGGTTAGACCAGTACCCAAAAATTTTTATTTAACAGGTTTTATTGTTGGATTGTTGTCGGCTGTTTTTTTAGTGTTGATGAAAGAACAGTTTAAAAGCAAGGTATTGTTTAGGGATGAAATTGAAGGAAAAACCAATGTGCCATTTGTGGGCGAGATAGTACAGGCAAGTACCAAAACTCCCATAGTAATTTTAGAGGGTAAAAGAACGGTAATAGCGGAACAATTCAGGGCACTGAGAACCAATCTTGGTTATATAGGGTATAACGAAGAACATAAAACACTATTGGTAACTTCAAGTATTTCAGGCGAGGGCAAAAGTTTTATCGCCATCAACTTTGCCATCAGCCTTACTTTAACGGGTAAAAAAGTGGCGCTCATGGAAATGGATCTTCGAAAACCTAAACTTAGCAAACTGATGGAGGTGTCAAGAGATCCCGGCATTTCTAATTTTATTGTGGGCAAAGCATCCTTTGAGGATATATTGAGGGAAACTACCATACCCAATTTATTCATTGTTCCCGCAGGCGTCATTCCGCCGAACCCAACAGAGCTTATTGGTAAGCCGGGTTTTAAAAACCTGATGGAAAGGATTAAAGCTGATTTTGACTATGTTATAATTGATACGGCACCTATCGGCCCGGTAACTGATGCATTGCTATTGAATGATTTTTGTGATGTAACACTATATGTGGTGCGGCATGATAGAACACCAAAAATATTTTTGAGAATGATCAACGAATTGAATGAGGCCAAAAAATTTAACAACATGTGCCTTGTTTTTAATGGATTAAAAAAGAGGGGGATTTCTATCGGCAATTATAATAATAGCTACGGTAACGGTTATGGGTACGGCTATGGGTACGGGTATGGCTATGGCTATGGGTATGCCATAGATGACAATAAATCGAAATTTTCGGGATTAAAGGAGTTGTGGAAAAAGATGAAACGGGTTATATCCGGAAGGTAAATGATTGAACGGAAATGAAACTTATCGGCAATAAGCAAGGGTAAGAAAAATCGGCAGCGGCGTATTATTTATATATTCATACACTACAGTTCCCTTTTATCTTTACAGCTTCTTATTGTTGACGCAATTAATTGAAAAATTACCGGAACTTGATTTTTTAAAATCTTTTTGATAATTGTGTACTGCAACCGGCAGGTAACAATCCTTAAGCAGGAGGGTGTGTTGGCCGAAAGGAATGCGAAATTTTATAGCCTCAGTTTAAAATAAATGTAACTGAGGATAAGCGAAGCTATGCGATGAAAGAAAATGAGAAACAGTGGTATGCCTTATATACCAAACCAAGGTGGGAGAAAAAAGTAGCTCAATTACTCGATCTGCAGGGATACGAAAACTATTGCCCCATCAACAAAGTTACCCGGCAATGGAGCGACCGTAAAAAGGTGGTACTTGAGCCAGTATTTAAAGGTTATGTTTTTGTAAAGGTGAGCAATGCAGAGAAGTGGGAAATCACAAAAATTAATGGTGTGTTGAATTATGTATATTGGCTGGGCAAGCCGGCACCAATAAGAGACGAAGAGATATTGACCATCCGCAAATTTCTGAACGAATTTTCCGAAGTGGAAGTAAGCGATATTTCGTTGCGTGTAAACAGCACTGTAAAAATAAAATCGGGTGTACTGATGAATTACCAGGGAATATTGGTGGAATTGCTTGGCACTAAGGCAAGGGTGCGAATAGAAAGCATGGGCATTCAACTGAGCGCACAATTTGACAAAAAGAATTTGGAACACCTGGGATAGTGCGCAATGGATAATTGGCTAATGGATAATTGATCATGCTTTCAACATCAGTTTTTGTCAAAAAATACCAGAGTCTTCAATCTTGTGGCATACTTTTTTACGTCAATAAAACACGCAAATAATTTCATCGGACAGCGCCAAAAAATAGAACTTATAACTTATGACTTTCAACTCTAAACCCGTAACTCGTAACTCTTCTTTAAAAAGTGTGTAGAATAGCAGGAATCATAAATCGTTCGATGCCGGTGGAAGCATTACAGGCTGCCGTAGGCGACATGTGCAATATCCTGAAACATGGCGGCCCTGATGATGAAGGGCTTTACACCAGCGCCCACAATCACCTTGTTTTGGGCAATCGGCGCCTTGCGCTGATGGATCTTTCGCCTGCCGGACATCAGCCAATGGCGTATGATAACGGTCGGTACATTATCACTTACAACGGCGAATTGTATAACTACCTGGAATTAAAAGAACTCTTAACAAAACAAGGTTGCCGCTTTGCCAGCACCGGAGATACGGAAGTAATTGTTGCAGCCTTCGCCACCTGGGGTGTAAGTGCATTTGAGCAATTCAACGGCATGTTTGCTTTTGCCATCTGGGATAATGAAACAGGCAATATTTACCTTGCAAGGGGCGGGGCCGGCATTAAGCCCTTATATTTTGCTCACACAAAAGAAGGGCTTGCATTTGCCTCTGAAGTAAGAGCATTTAAAAATATTCAATACCTGCAAACACCGCACCCGCACTGGCCGGTGTACCTGATGGCTTACGGCCATTTACCCGAGCCCATCACAACTTTAAAGGATGTACAGCCTTTAAAAAAGGGCTATTGGCTACAGTACAATGTTGCCAGCGGTAAACTCACTCAACAGGCGTTTACCCGTTACAGTTATATAGAGCAGATAGATGACAGGGAGCAGGCCATTTCGATGATAAAAGATACCTTATCAAAAGCAGTGAAAAGGCATTTACTCTCTGATGCGGCAATAGGCGTATTTTTAAGTGGCGGCCTCGATTCGAGTATTATTGCCTGCCTTGCCAACAGGCACCAGCCCGGCATCAATACCATCTCACTTTTTTTTGATGATCATAATTATTCAGAAAAAAAATACCAGGACCTGGTGCAGCAAGGCCTGCAGGGCAATCAATACCAGCAACTGTTAAAAGAAGAAAGTTTTCACAATCATTTTGCGGAGATCATTAAAGCAATGGACCTGCCAAGTTGCGATGGCATCAATACCTGGTTTATCAGTAAGTATGCAAAGGAGCAGGGCTTAAAAGCAGTATTGTCGGGCATCGGAGGCGACGAGCTGTATGGCGGGTATCCGTCGTTTAACCGCATAAAAGCCGCATTGGCAGCGCAGCAAATGCCAGACGCTGTATTGCGGGGAGCCCGGTACAGCAGGTCGAGAAAGCTGAGACGGCTTTGTTATTTAAGCATACCCGGCGCAGCAGGCATGTACCTTTTTTTACGGGGGCAATTTATACCCGGTGAAGTAGCAAAATATTTAGGTGCCGACGAAAAAGAAGTATGGAGCCTGCTGGAAGAGCAACCTCAACTGCCGGCAATAAGTCACCTCTCCGCAAAAAACCAGGCCAGTTGGCTAGAGACAAATTTATTTATGCAGAACCAGTTATTGCGGGATGCAGATGTAATGAGCATGGCGCACGGCGTAGAAATAAGAGTACCGTTTTTAGACGCAGCCTTTTTTAAACTATCCCTGCAAATAGCAAGTGATGTAAAGTATGCCGGGAAATTTAATAAGCAATTACTGGTGGACAGTTTTAAAGATATATTGCCGGAGCAGGTATGGAACCGTCCTAAAATGGGGTTCTCTTTTCCGTTTAAAGAGTGGTTAACGAGAGATCAATATGCAGGCGGCCAAACAGGATCAAAAAATGCCGGCAATCATAAAAAATTTGTTGACGGTCAATTACACTGGTCGCAGTTTTTAACCGTATTCCTCATGGAAAATCATGGCAATGAGTAAAACGGATACGCTGTTTTTAACCTT
>JBGSIG010000415.1:0-9502 GCA_041742655.1 Ferruginibacter sp.
CTTTCTTTTTTTTCCTTTTTTCTTTTAAAATAAATTTTATTAAGATGAAAAATGCAAATCACTTCTTCGGTTCTCACAACGGTTCAGAAAATTTCTTTTGCCACAAACCTTCATTGATTCTTTATACAGATGGTGTGAAGGAGTTGGCAGACGGCTGCGGTGCTTACTGGCTGATAGATTTAATCATAAGCCACCAATGCCATAGGGATATTAACCTTGAACGCTTCCAGGTGTGGGATTTAAAGAGAGTAAAGGACAATGCCTTTACAATTCTTGCAACAGATGGAAACCACAACAAAGTAACAAGTCAGGAAATCCCCTTCAGTGATTTTCCTTATGATCTTGCCACGCTTTGGCTGGTGGATGGCTGCCTGATGTTGCCGAGTGAATACTAAAGCAAAAGCCCCGCCGAAAGGCGGGGCCATTTTTTGAACTGAAGAATTAACAAAGATGTTCAGGTAATTTCAAAAATTAGCTCAGAATAAATTTATTACTGAGGCAATGAAATCTAATACTCCGCTTAACATGGCTTTAAATTTAATTGTTATTAAAATTGTTTGCTTTAGTTGACTCGGGAAAATATTTCACGAATACATTTATCTTACCACGACATTTACAGGCCAGACACTTTCACCAGTGACAGTGGATTAAATGCACCGTTTTTCAAAGGATACATTTGTCCGTTAACTTCCTGGTAAAACTCAATTCCTAATGCAAGGAACAAAGGGTGTGTACTGTTGGCAGTAACAGTGTTTACAAGGGTGATTACTGCAGTTGCGGTAGAATCCCAGGGTAAAACAGCAGTTGCCTGCGCATCCATTACAAATGTTTCATTTTCAAAATCAACCTCTGCACCGGCAGAAACAATTTTGAAATGGGTAGAACCACCTGGCGCTGCAAGCATGTTGATGGGCACGAATGCAGGAATGTTTGCGGTAAGTGTACCGGCCACCCTGTTAATGGTTCCGGTGAATGGTGCGTAAAGAGTAGTTCCGAGTTTACCACTGATGTTAAACTCAAATCCTTCCAGCAATTCGGCTTCACCATCAATCACATTACGTTGACCACGGGGATTGGTAAGATCTTCCTGGATTACTTCAACCATTTTCTGAGTGAGGCGGCCTACCATCCGGCTATCAGAAGCGTTTTGCAACATTGCACGGATTGCATTACGCAAAAGCTTTCCGGCTTTTCCGGCTCTGCCAAACTCTTCACCATTTTCACGGGTCCTTTGAAATGCAGGATCATTGGCAATTTTGTCAGCAGATACTCCGCCTTTTTCTCTTGCCAGATAACCATCCTGAGTGGATTTGTAGAAAGTAATACCTCCGATAGTACCGTCTAATTTGATAATTCCTTTTTGCTTTGCCATTGTAAAAAATTTATTGAGTTAATAATTTGCTTCAATTTTTTGCTGTGTTATCAGCATTTGAAAACAAAAATAGATTCACAATAAAGCCCCAACAAATGTGCAAGGTCATTCGTTCCGTTTATGCCACATTATTCCAACTAACACCATTTTACCGCCTTCAAAAAATGATTATCTTTGCTACGGATTACTCATATCAAAGCCATAGCCGAAGTATGGATAGTGTATGAAAAAGTTATTTGATTAATGAACAGACTGTGTATTTATCCGAAGGACATTCAGATCATCACAGGAAGAAGCGATAGGTATGGCAGAAATCTTATTAAGAAGATTAAAGAGCATCTCAAGAAGCAACAACACCAGGTTGTTACTGTTGAAGAGTTCTGCCAGTACATGGGATTACAACAGGACACTGTTGCCCGGCAGTTACGATAAGCCGTAATGCTTACATTCGCAGACGCTATGATGCGGACTTGCACTCTCTACACTCAATAATTTTTCTTCTCTTGTTTGTGCAGCGTTTGCACTTGATTTAGCTAATCTTGTTGGCTATTTGTTGCCCAATCGTCTGAAACCCTTGATACATCAGTAACTTGTATCTTCTGTATCGGAAAGTAAATGAATTTATAACTTTCTATTTCTAGAAACTTCTGCAATTTTACTAATATCTTCTAACCTTATTGCCAGTTGCGGCAATTACCACCAACGTTAAAATAAGTAAAACACTGTATTCCATCCCGCCGCTGCCATATCCAACTACAAACCAACCATTGCTTGCATGCACAATAATAATTCCCATGATTAATTCAATTATAAACAGGGCCGCAATCCATTTTACAAAATAGCCAATGGCCATTGCAAGTCCACCTAGTATTTCAAAAATGGTAAGTGCCCATGCAATGACGGAACCGACGAGGAATCCTTTGCTGTTCAAAAAATCGCCGAATCCATTTACTGTGCCGGCATAAAAGCGAATGCAGCCGTGAGCTGCCAAAAAAATTCCGGTAAAGACCCTGAGAATTTTAAGGGCCGTGGCCTGGCTCATAAAAGGAAATTTTTTCATGGCATTGTTATTTTAATCTGTTGGTAAGTCAAGTTCACTATAATTTTTTATATCCTCAAAAGATAATCCAGTATGGGTGATGCGATCAGGATTTGCCTGCATCATTTTACATCAATTTGTTCCAAAAAAGAAATGTTGAAAAAGGACGTAAATGAAACGAACTCCTTTTGGCAGTGTTATTCTATAAATTCTCACGCTACAGCGCCTTTAATTTTTGTAGAGCCGCGAATCAATAATTCGGTTGAGACAATTTTTGTTTCATAGTCCGTCACTTTTTTCTTGCTCTCAATTAATTTTAATAAAAGGTCGGTAGCCATTTCGCCCATGTCAAATGCCCGCTGTCTAATTACTGACAATGGAGGAGATAGTAGTTCGGTGAGATCGGTATTTGAAAAGCCAATCAGGCCAATATCATTGGGAACAGAAATATTTTTCTTCCTGAGTATCCGTAAACAGTTTGTGGTTAATTTGTCAGCTGTCGTAAAAATGGCATCCGGTTTTAAGTCCAGGGAGAATAGTTCATTCATCACATCTTCCACTTCGGAAAAAATCAGTCCTCCATGCTGGCAATACTTAATGAGTGCTTCATCAACTTCAATTCCGTTTTCCGATAATGCGGTTTTATATCCTTCCAGTCTTTCTTTTGTTATGGATAAAAGTGCCGGGTTGCTGATGGCTGCGATGCGGCGATAACCACATTTGATGAGATGAGTGGTGGCATCATAACCGCCTTTAAAGTTCTCTGCAATTACTTTATGAGTATCTATTTCATTTACAACACGGTCAAAAAATACAATGGGCATTCCTTTTTGATGCAGTTCTTTTAAATAGGCAAAGTCGCTTGTTTCTGTAGACACCGAAATAATCAAGCCATCAATTGAGCGGGAAGTGAGGTATTGCAGGTTTTGCATTTCCCGCTCGAACGATTCACGGCTTTGGGCAATTACTACATTGTAGCCGTTTTTATAAGCAACGGATTCTATGCCATTAATAGCCTGTGAAAAATAACTGTTGGCAATTTCACAAACCATTACACCAATAGACCGGCTTCTCCTTTCCTTCAGGCTAAGCGCAATTGGGTTTGCGTGGTAATTATTTTTTTCAGCATAATCAATTACCAGTTTTTTTGTTTCTCCACTTATTTCATGGCTGTCTCTCAACGCCCTGGAAACGGTGGATGTAGAAAGCCCAAGAACTTTCGCAATATCTTTTATGGTAAGGGCTTCAAACTTCATATTTCATAGTTCATTACTAAATGTATCACAATTAATTTACTCACGTGCGCTAAAGTTACGGAATTGCTTTTTGTGAGCTTTTTGAGAGAATTATCTGAATATAAAAAGCATCGTTTTGGGTAACTTATGCGTAAATAAAAAATTATTGTAACTACTTTTAGTAAAAATAAATAGTGTATCCTTGTTGAGGATTTGCTAACAGATGTCTCGCCAAACTTTTAAATATATTGAATCCTGCAGACGCAAACACGACCAGGTGCCTCATCGGCGGCACACCCATGTCGGCCTTTAATAAAAAACAATAAAAAGCGGATGAAAATATTAAAATTAATAGGAATATTATTGGTGATAATTGGCAGCACAAACCTGTTTGCTCAAACTGCCAACCCCCAGCAATATAAGTATGTATTCACAGTTGCAAAAGATGGTAGTGGTGATTATAAATTTATACAGGACGCCATTGATGCCATGCGTGTTTATCCGCTGGCTCCAATAACATTGTACATTAAGAATGGTATGTACAATGAAAAGTTAGAGTTGCCGGAAACTAATGTTGATGTAACATTCATCGGCGAAAATGTAGATAGTACCATCATAATTTTTAATGATTATTCCGGCCGGGGAAAGCTTACAACATTTACTTCTTATACCGCAAAAATTTCGGGCAGCCGTTTTATTGCGGAGAACATTACCTTCTCTAACAATGCAGGCCGCGTCGGGCAAGCCGTTGCCGTATATGTTGATGCAGATAAAGCCGTATTTAAAAATTGTAAATTTCTGGGCTACCAGGATACGATCTTCGCCAGCGGCGAAACATCAAGGCAATACTTTAAAGAATGTTATATAGAAGGCACCACAGATTTTATATTCGGCCCTTCAACTGCTTTGTTTGACGATTGTAGTATTCATGCAAAAACAAATTCATTCATCACTGCGGCCAATACGCCAAAAGATAAAAAGTTTGGTTTTGTTTTTTTGAATTGCACGGTTACCGTTGATTCATCTGTAACGCAACTATACCTTGGCAGGCCTTGGCGTGCTTATGCCAAAACAGTTTTCATTAATTGCACTTTACCAAAACAGATTATTCCTGCCGGATGGCATAACTGGAGCAATCCTGAAAATGAAAAAATGGTTTTTTATGCTGAATATAAAAACAAAGGTGAAGGCGATAATATATCGGAGCGTGTTAAATGGAGCAAGCAATTAGCAGATGCTGTAGCAAAAGAATATACAATTGAAAACATACTCGGCGATAAGGACGATGCAATACCCGGCGAACCAGATTGGTATAATGTTAAATCAATACCATTTGTGTGGCCGGGAAAAGAAAATAAGTAATGTTGAATAGTAAGTGTCTCAATCTTCTGAGTATAAAATAACAGGGCAAAAAAACTACAGTTACTTTAAAAAGTCTTTACGTTCGGGTGTAAAAACATCTACCAATATTCCAGCCTCCAAAGCCATTACGCCATGTAATAAATCCGGGGCCACAAAAAAGCAATCGCCCTGTTTCAGAACCTTCATCTTACCATCAATTGTTACTTCAAAACTACCAGATGCAACATAGGTTACCTGGCGGTGAATATGATGATGCAATGAACCGATAGCTCCTTTTTCAAACTGCACACATACCATCATCAGCTGGTCATCATGGCCAAGAATTTTACGCTGAACACCATCGTCAACTGTTTCCCATGCTATGTATTGTGCATCTACAAATGTAGCTTCCAGATTGAATTTCATAATAAAAATTGTTTGTATAAAGTTAGGCCTAATCGGTTTTCAAAATCATCCCGGTAAAAATCACTTCAGTATGTCGGCAACACCTGGAAACGATAAGTTGCCTGGCTGACACTATGCAGTTTATATTGAAGGAAAAAATAATAAAGCTTTTGGCAGTTGCTGTTTAAATGCTTCTGGCTTATTATATATAAATGACATAACTTTTTTATGAACCAATGGATTTGAATTAGCAGATATTAAAAAATTAATCTTAAGTGAAAAAGTTTGTCGTCCGGTCATCTTCTAAAATTAGCTCTGCAGAATTTTGTTTTGGAGTTCAATGATTTTTGCATTTGTGGTTGTGTTTCTGCAATAAAGAAGTTTAAGATATTTTCCAGTTTATATTTTACCTTTTTTTGCGACTGTGTAAATTTTGTAGTTCTAAAAATTGATTGTTTACTTTACATGGCAACGTTCCCGGCATCGATTGCGTAAAAAAATATCATTGGTTTGATGAATTTTTAAAATGTAAAGCTTAGTCTTGCTATTGCTAGCCGCCAAATAATAGGCTTATTAATTTATTTAATAAACAACTAAACTTGCATATGAAAAAAAGAGTCCTCGTTCTTTTTTCCTTCGCCCTGTTAATTGCCTCTGATATATTGGCCCAGGATGTAAAAGGAAAAATTGTAGACAAATCCACCGGTGGCCCGCTTCAGGGTGTAACCGTAAACGTTAAGGGTACAAAATTTAGTACTCAGTCAGACGCATCAGGCAATTTCTCAGTGAATGCTCAAACCTCCGGTACAGTAATTTTGACTGTTTCTTCAATCGGGTACAAAACCGTTGATATTGCTGCGTCCGGTGCCAATGCAGGTAGTATTGAACTGGAACCGATCACTTCAAGTTTAAGTGATGTGATAGTAGTTGGTTACGGTACTGTAAAAAAGAAGGATCTTACAGGATCCGTTGTATCTGTAAAAGGCAGCGAAGTAAGACAGGTGCAAAGTGGTAATGCCATGACATCCCTGCAGGGGAAACTTCCGGGTGTTGATGTTGTTACAAGTACCAGTACACCGGGTGCAAGGCCGCAGGTAACGATACGTGGAAACAGATCGATCACTGCAAACAATTCGCCATTGTACATTGTCGATGGTATTCAATATAATAATTTCCAGGATATTGATCCAAACGACATCCAGTCAATGGATATTTTGAAAGATGCATCTTCCACCGCTATTTATGGATCAAGAGGCGCAAATGGTGTAGTGATCATTACAACAAAAAAAGGTGTGGGCAGAACCAAGGTTAGTTTAGGAGCTTACTATGGTGGAAACGAGGTTGCCGGTTACCCGGTACCAATGTCGGGTCCGCAATATGTAGATCTCAAAAGAGAAGCTTACCGTACTGCCGGAAGATGGAGTTCTCCTGCAGATGACAAATCGATATTTACCAATACGCTGGACAGTGCAGCAATAGCTGATGGTGCATCTTACTACTACCCAGGGTATTTAATTACAAATGGTTCGCAGCAGAATTACAGTATAAATGTGGCTGCCGGCACTGACAAAACAAAAGTGTTTTTCTCTTATGGTTTTTTTGGGCAAAAGGGATTATTAAGTAATGATTATTCAAACCGCAACACAGTCAGGCTTAATATAGATCAGTATCTCACGTCTAATCTCAGGATTGGACTGCAAAGCCAGTTTACACATTACAGTGAAAATCTTAGGTCAGACGGTGTAATGAACGTTGCCAACAAAGTAATCCCAATTTATTCTCCTTACAACCCCGATGGATCGCTGGCACAATTCCCAGGTGGCACTAACCAGTTTAATCCCATGTTTGACGATATAGAAGGTAATTATGTGAATGACAATGATATTTCCAGGATACTCACTTCTGTATATTTAAACTGGGCCATTACTAAAGATCTTAACTTTAGATCGAACCTTGGTATCACAAAAGCTAACTCACAGAATGGTTATTTTTCAAGTGCTTTAACAATTCCAAGATCAACTTCATCTGGCTCATTGTCGAGTATAGCGAATGTAAATGGTACAGATGTAAACTGGGACAATATCTTAACGTACCAGAAAGCATTTGGAAAGCATAACCTGGAAGTGACAGCACTTACAAGTTATCTTAAATCTACTGTTGAAAGTTCCAGTGCGTCAGGTACGGGCCAGTTATTGGCAAATCAGTCGTTTTATGCGCTGCAAAACAACCCTACAAACATTGCCGTAGCAAGCAATTATGTTAGCAGTACTTTGCTCTCGGGAGCATTTAGGGTAAACTATAATTATCTGGGAAAATACCTGCTAACCGTAACTGGTAGAGAGGATGGATCTTCAATATTAGCCGAAGGAAATAAATGGCAGTTCTTTCCTTCAGTAGCTGCTGCCTGGCGTATTTCGGATGAAAATTTCATGCAAAAAACGGCGGTTATCAGTGATTTGAAGCTAAGAGGAAGTTATGGCGTTGCGGGTAACTCAGCGGTAGCGCCTTATAGCAGCCAAAGTAATTTGGCCTTGGTTCCTTTTGGATGGAATGATGCACCTTCACTTGCTTACGCACTTTCGCCCTTAACTGCAAATCCAGATTTAAAATGGGAAACGACCGCAACATTAGATTTTGGTTTTGATTTCGGGTTGTGGAAACAACGGGTTTCTGGAAGCTTTGACTGGTACAATCAAACCACAAGTAATTTATTGCTTCAAAGGGCGCTTCCTCCAACTACAGGTGTAAGCAGGGTAACACAAAATATCGGAGAAACTGCCAATAAAGGTTTTGAAATCGGAATTCAAACTGTTAATATTCAGAATAAAGAACTTACCTGGACCAGCGGTTTTTCTTTCACAAAAAATAATGAAAAAATTGTGAGCCTTGTTGGTGGGCAGGATGACGTTGCTAACGGCTGGTTTATTGGTAGTCCTGTAAGTGCTTTTTTCGATTACGAAAAAATAGGTATTTGGCAAACTGCAGATTCCTCACAGGCGGCATCCTATGGCCGTAAGCCGGGTGAGATTAGAGTGGCAGATATAAACGGTGATAAACAGATAACAGCAGCAGACAGAACGATCTTGGGTTCAGCAGTTCCAAATTATATTTTCGGTTTTAATAATGAATTGAAATATAAAGGTTTTGATTTAAACGTATATCTCTACGCACGCCAGGGTCAAATGTTTGTTTCTCAATATGCATTAAAATTTGAGCCAAATGCAATTGAAAATAGTGCGAACGTTGATTATTGGACTCCTGAAAATCCTACTAATTCTTACCCAAGACCTAATGTTAATATTTCCAGAACTGCCATGCCTTTTGCCAGCACATTGGGTTATGTAGATGGGTCATTTTTAAAAATAAGAAATGTAACACTGGGTTATAATTTGTCGGCAAAATTCATGGACAAACTTCATATCACTAAAATGAGATTTTATATGTCGCTGCAAAATTATTTCACCTTCTCTAAAGTTAAGGACTATGATCCTGAAGGTGCCGGTAGTTTTGAAAGACCCCTTTCCAAGCTGATTCTCGGCGGTATAAACATTGATTTTTAATCTACTTATTTACAAGAATTTTTAAAAAATATTATATGAAAATAAAAATGATAAAAAGCCTGATACCTGCAGCTATCTTTTTGATAGCTCTTGGGTCATGCACAAAACAATTGGAAGAAAGTAATCCAAGTGGGTTAACTTCAGAAACGGTGTACACTAACGCTGCCGGATTTGAAACCCTTGTAAATGCTGCATACACCTATACCAGGTTTTGGTACGGTAAAGAAGAAGGATACAACGTAACTGAAATGGGTACTGATATCTGGACCAGTGGTTCCGGAGATGTGTATCCTCAACTTACACAATATAATAATCTACAAGGGGCAAATACTGCGGCACTTACTACGCTTTGGACCAATACTTATGCTGCCATAAATCTGTGCAATACGGGCATTGCCCAGGTGGCCGAAGTAACGGACTACACAGTTGCTCAAAAAGCAAGCAGCGAAGCGCAGCTAAGATTTTTAAGAGCATTTTACTATTATCATATCGTTGAAACATGGGGTGGTGTAAATTTTACAACAGCACCCACGGTGGGTGTGGTGAAGAT
>JBGSIG010000416.1:0-9021 GCA_041742655.1 Ferruginibacter sp.
CGCTCATTATGGCACGTATAGCCTACGAGAAAGGAACTGAACTAAACAATCGTCACATCCTTTCTGGTGTGAGCCAGGTGTTTGGAAACATCTATGCGGCTAAGGGAAACGCTAAGTCGGCTTTCGATTATTTTAATCAAAGCTTGTCGATTGCAAGGAGTGCCGAAACTTATATTGACCTTGCCAGTTTCTTTAAAAAGCAGGGCATGAACGATTCAGCTATCTACTATGCTGAGCTGGCCTACAATGGAATTCAACCTATAGCTCGGCCTGAAACCGAAATGGATGCGGCTGCTTTGTTGTTTTCGCTATACGAATCAAGAGACCCGGAAAAGGCGCTCCGATACCTGAAAATTTCAACTGCAGCTAAGGACAGTATTTATAGTGCTGAAAAAGTGCAGTCATTGCAGGCCATATCTTTTGAGGCAAAGGAAAAAGAACGGGACATTGAGGCGGCCCAATCGGCGTTGCGAAACCGCATTCGCCAGTATGCATTATTGGGGGGCATTTGTCTGCTGCTTTTGATAGCCGCGTTACTTTACCGCAACATCCAGAATAAACAAAAAGCCAATGCTACCTTACAACAACAAAAAAATAAAACGGAAGAGACCCTGACAGAATTAAAAGCAACCCAGGCTCAATTAATTCAAAAAGAAAAAATGGCTTCGCTTGGTGAACTCACGGCAGGCATTGCACATGAAATTCAAAACCCATTAAACTTTGTGAATAATTTTAGTGAAGTAAGCAATGAACTGTTAGATGAGATGAAGACAGAATTGGCAATAGGAAATAGTGAAGAAGCAATAATAATGGCTGATGGTGTAAAACAGAATCTGGAGAAAATTCTTCACCATGGCAAACGTGCCGATGCAATTGTAAAAGGAATGCTCCAGCATAGTCAAAATAGCAGCGGCATAAAAGAACCTACTGATATAAATAAATTGGCCGATGAATACCTGCGCCTCTCCTATCAGGGACTTCGTGTAAAAGACAAATCGTTCAATGCTACAATGCAAACCGATTTTGATGAAACTATAGGTAAAATAAATATCATTCCGCAGGATATTGGAAGAGTTATTCTTAATTTAATCAACAATGCATTTTATGCAGTTGCTGATAGAAGCAAACAACAAAACGAAGGCTACGAACCAACCGTTTCTCTAGCTACAAAAAAGACGGACAACAAGATTGTAATTTCAGTAAAAGACAATGGCAACGGCATTCCCCGGAAAATAACAGACAAAATATTTCAGCCATTCTTTACCACCAAACCAACAGGTCAGGGAACAGGATTGGGATTATCTATAAGCTATGATATTATGAAAGCACATGGTGGTGAAGTAACAGTTGAAAGTAAAGAAGGCGAAGGATCCGAGTTTATTATACAGTTACCAATTCAATAATAGAAAATAGTTCCGCAATAGAAAAAATTTGTACTAGTGCAAAGCCCCTGCAAGTTTAACTACAAATATCCCCGATGATGAAACATCGCCAGGTTTAATGGCAGATAAATCTAGCACTACGTCATTGGCTTTTTTAGTGAAGGTGATAGCTGTTGATGACCCTAATAACACAGCTTTAGCCGAAGCAGGTAAGCTAATATCTTTTAAAATTAATGTTGGCCGGTATGATGGAACAATACAATAAAGGTCTTTATTTTTTTGTGTAAAGAAACAAACAATAGCTGCCGTATCTTTATTAGCAACCACCATTTTTGCAATGCTATAGCCCGCCATAAAACTGGCGTCTTTTTTATCGGGCCTTATTCCCCCGCTCCATTGGTAAGGTTGTTTATAGGCCTCCGTTTCGTAAATGGCGTCGCCATTAATTTTTAGCCAGTCGCCCATATCAATCAACCGCTGCTGCATTATTACCGGAATTCGTCCGTCGGCGGTGGGGCCAATGTCCAACAATAAATTTCCACCTCTTGAAACAATATCAGCCAGCATCAAAATAAGATCATGGCTTGTTTTATAATCATCAAGTTGCTCGTTTCTGTTGTAGCCATACGAATGCCCGATGCCCTGGCTTTCTTCCCAAATAACAGATGCATCCATACCGCTTCCGTACTCAGATGTGCTGTAGGTACTTCCGGTATTTTTGCTTCGGGTATTTCCGCCCCACCGGTCGTTTACCACTACGTCTTTTGCAACAGGCGATTCATTAAACAGCCAGGCGAGCAGTTGCTCACTTTGCCATGCTGTGTCTGACTGATCCCATTCTCCGTCAGAAAAAATAATAGAAGGTTTATATTTTGTTACCAGGTCTTTAAACTGTGGAAACATATGTTGGCTAACAAATTGATTTCTATCTTTTAACCAAAGTGGATTGAACCATTCATACAACGAATAATAGTAGCCCATCTTTAAACCCTCGGCCCGAACGGCGTTGGTAAGATCGCCCAGCAAATCGCGTTTAGGCGTGCCGGTTACTGCGTTCCATGGCCGGCCCCAGTCACTGTCAGCTTCTGCACTGTTCCACAGGCAATAGCCCTCGTGATGTTTTGAAGTGAGCACTACATATTTTGCCCCGGACCTTTTAAACACATCGGCCCATTCAGCAGGTTCAAACATTTCGGCTTTAAACATCGGTTCAAATTGCGGGTAGGTAAAACCTGCGCCATAATTTTTATCGTGAAATGCAACAAAATCTTTTTGCTTTTCATTTAAACGGTACCAGTACCATTCCGAGTAACTGTACCCGCTGTTGGCAATTACGGGTGCAAACGATGGTACGGCATATAACCCCCAGTGAATAAATATCCCGAATTTATCCTGGTGAAACCATGCGGGAATTTTGCGTTTGTTTAGCGAAGCCCAGTCTGGTGTATACAACTGCGCCGCAGCCACTAAAGTCAATAAACAAAGGGTGATAAAAATTATACTTTTTCTCATACGACAACTATTTAAAAATCTGTTGCAATAAAGTTAACCTTAAACACATTTACTTTTCATAATTATGAATAAAAAATGCTGCGTTGTATCGTTTACTGTCGACTGTATAATAACACCTCCATATTGGCCACCCAATTTTAGCGAAAAAAACAATCTATCAATTTGTGCATATTAATATTAACTTTAAGAGATGAAATTTTTAGCACGGCAACGCTCCGGGGAAAAGGATTTTTACAATATACCGGGTAGCTGTGTTGTAATTTTCTCCGCTAAAGTACTGATAAAATAAGCCAACGTATGTTTGAAAAAAACAACGAAACGTCCAGCGCTAAAACCGCCTGCACGCAGTGATGTTTCACCTGGCAAAAGCATAAAAATTAGCATATGAAAAAAATAGTGTACACTTTATTATTCATTGCTGTATGCCAACTAATTTTAAACGCACCGGTTTCTGCACAGGCAAACGACAATGCTGCAATATCGCCAGACGATGGGTTATTCGAAAGCGATAAAATAATTGACATCACATTAAGTGGTAGTACAAAAGACCTGCTGAATGAACGTGGAGAAGATTCTAAATTATATCCGGTAACGCTTTCGTATTTACACGAAAATGGTGAAGAAATAGTTATTAAAGCCCAGGCGAAAACAAGAGGCCATTTCCGTAAGTTAAGGGGCAATTGCATCTACCCTCCTGTCTTGTTAACTTTTTCTCCAGGTGATTCATTGGCAAAAACTTCATTTAAAGAACAGGTGAATTTAAAACTGGTAATGCCCTGCAAGGGTGACGACTTCGTAGTGTACGAATGGCTGGTATATAAGTTGTACAACCTGGTAACACCGCACAGTTTCAACGCCAGGTTGGTAAGGGTAAAATTAAATAATTCAAAAAACAACAAAACAGAATCGCCCTTTTACGGAATATTGCTGGAAGAAGAAAAACAAATGGCCCGCCGAAATGGCCTTATTAGTGTAACCAAAAGATTACGGCCAGAGCAAACGAACTCCGCAGCTTTTTTAAATATGGCTGTGTTTCAATACCTTGCTGGCAATGTAGATTGGTCAATACAGTACCTGCAAAATATTAAGTTACTTGCTGCAGATTCAAATGCAGTACCCATTGCTATTCCTTACGACTTTGATCATTCGGGCCTGGTCAATGCCCCCTATGCCTTGCCTGCAGAAGAGTTGGAAATGACGTCTGTACGTCAAAGAAGATATCGCGGCTTCTGCATTGCAGATATGAAAACTTTTGATAGCTCTATCGCACTTTTCAACCGCATTAAGAATGATATTTATGACCTCTACAACAACTGTACTGAAATTAATGAAAAATATAAGAAAGCTACCAGACAATACCTGGATGAATTTTACACTACCATTAACACGCCAGCGAAGTTGGAAAAAGAATTTGGATACCCCTGCGACAAAAAAGGCACGGGCAATATAATTATTGGCGGGTTAAAAGTGCAGAAGCAACAATAGGAATTACAAGTTTGGTTGCGTTATTGCTATTGTTGATACCTGAACAATAAAATATTGGCAACATCATCGCCACCTTCATTGCTGATATACAAATCTCCTCTTTCATTGAAAGTTATTCCTTCAGGCTGTTTGAACACAGATGGATTCAGCGGAAATGCATTCTTTATTTTCCACGCATCGTCAAGCACCAGCAACAATTTATTTACTGATGAAATAATATACCACTCCCGTGTTAAAGGATTTTTCGCAATGCCGGAGGGGTGAAATTTTCCTTTTCCATTACCTATCTTT
This sequence comes from Ferruginibacter sp., assembly GCA_041742655.1. Taxonomy (GTDB): domain Bacteria; phylum Bacteroidota; class Bacteroidia; order Chitinophagales; family Chitinophagaceae; genus Ferruginibacter. The sequence continues at coordinate 4,671 of JBGSIG010000416.1, forward strand.
TCATCTGGTGGAATCTGAGACAGATCAATTTTTAGTGACCCGGCAACTACTAAAACACCACTGTCATTTTGCTGAAGTACATACACAGAAACTTCTTTCTTCGCTTTATCATCTACGCAGTTCTTGCATAACACAAACAGCTTGTCGTCCGCACCGCCTAAACCTTCATATTCTCCTTTAGGCAATAAATCATCAAATTGCTGCACACTATCTATTGTGTCTTTGCCAATCTCAGCTACCGGAAACAGGTACAATGATCCGTTGCTTTTAAGCACTGCAACTATGTTTTTGTTTAAAACGGCAACATCCTCAAAGTCGCCCTTTTTAGCAAACCTTGAGTGAGTGGGCTTTTTACCACCCAATACTACCGAAAATAACTTCCCCGTTTCATCTTCAATGGCAAAAATGGTATCCTTTTTCCCATCTATAAAAGTGATTCCGGAAATCTCGTGTAAAGAACTGGTCAGTACAAATTTTTCCGGTGTGTTAATATTATAGCCGGCTGGACTTTTGTATTGGGCCGTATTATTTTGGCAACTAAAAAGAATAATGAAAAATACAAACAGGCAAGGCAAACAACTTTTATAAGCGGGCATAATTAAAATTTAAAAATTAAGATGATTGACATCGGAATTATTTTACTCCTCTTTAAACATCTTCAGCAATTCAGTTATTTTCTCATTTGGTGTGTCCATATTTATTAATCCCCCTCTTGGCCGGTCTAAATCGATGATGTTAAAAACAGTAGCAGACAGCATGATGGCCAGGCCCATTACCACAATCCAGTCAATTTTATTTTTATTATCGTACCCCAGCAAAAATGCTGAGCATAAACACAATAAAAAAAGAAAGTACATGATAGAATCGGGGATGGTAGCCTCGCCTGCAGCCCGTCGGGTGGTGGTAATGTCCATCATGTCATTTAGTGCAGGCATCAGTTGCGAAGTGCGGGTGGTGATATCATCCTTCTTTGCATAATTGGCGGCAATAGACCATATTTTTCCAGACAAGCTATCGGCTTTTAAAAAATTCTGTACAATGCCCTGCACATCCATTCCTGCTTTGTAAAATGCAATTCTTGCCTCAACATATTTTTTTAAATTGTCACGAAGCAATTGCTTTACGCTATCGGGGTACATCTCGGTTCTCAATATTGCCGTACTTATATCATTGGCTTCTTCAATTACCAATTGCCTCCTGGCATCAAACCTTGAACTTGCCATACTGAAAGTAAATGCAAGTAACAAACCTAATAATCCCAACAGTGTTCCATTAATAGCACCTAGTTCTGCAGCAGATTTTTCGGGATTTTTTTTAATGCCTTTAATACGTAGCCAGTGCCCAAGCAGGTAACATACAATGATCATGAAAAAAATAATGATAGCAATAACCGATGATGAGGCTAATTGAAGGAAGGAAAGTTTTAACATGCTGCCGGTTTTAGAATTGGCTTCTAAAGATATTCATATTCGGGAAAATCAGCATAAAATTTTCGGGTTCATCCTGGTTTCATTGCTTTCCGTTTGCATATTCAAATACCGCTTGCCGGGAGTTTAAAATTTAGAAATAAGTATCTTACAAGTGCATTTCAAATTCGATTTGTAGGATGTCGCAGCTACAGTGGTTGGTGGGGTTACGATGATAATTTTTATCCGATTATTATCTACTGCCAAAGATTTCCTGGCAATCTCCGGCCACTCTTCCGTAGAGATGACATCTTTTTCGAACACGCTAAGCCTTGTTGACAAACACACCCGCAGTAAACACACCATACAACACAAGTAAAAACTCAGTGCATTTTGCCGAAGTTAGCTGTATCGGACAACCAATATTGGCTTTGCTTCATTGCACCATTTGTTTGATACCATACCGAAGTATCGGCACAGGTCCGGCATAAACCACAGCTCGGTTCTTAAAATACTGACATATTTTAAAAATCACATGTTGAATAAAAAAATGGTCAGGTTGAAGCCAATGAAAAGGAGCAGCTGAATGATTTTTCTTTTTTCGTTTTCATTTCACTAAGGGCTATTTCTTTAAAATGAATGAGTCTATTCTGTTACAGTCGGTAAACCAGCTTCTTTCCATCCTGTTAGTCCTCCGTCAAGATGGGCCACATTTGTATATCCCATTTGCATTAGTGTTTTGGTCGCCAATGCTGACCTTCCTCCCGATGCACATTGTAGTATAATTCTCTTTTCTTTGTCAAACTCAGGTTTGTGATAAGGAAGGGTTGGGTCGGCATAAAATTCAATCATTCCCCTGGGTGCGTGAACCGAACCAGTAATTTTTCCATTTTGCTTTAACTCATCACTCTCCCGAATGTCAATGAGTACCGTTCCACTTTTTGATAACTCTTCTTTGACTTGAAGAGGTGTCAGATTTTCGATTTCCTGCTTTGCTTCTTTAACGAAGTCGGTTGCTGATTTTTGTGCCATAATTTGCCGGTTTTTTTAGTGAATCAAATCTAATAATTTTATCGCAGATCTTCACCATTGTATCAAAAACGGGTTTTAAGACTTATGCCCCATATCATCGGAGTGCCTAAATGTATGGCTCCAAAATCATAAGCATATTCAATGTATTTCACATCGCCAATATTTCGCATCCAAAAAGACAACTCAATATTTTTTCTGCTTACCCCAAGCATAGTGTTTAACAGGCTGTAGGGTGACTGTGAAATATTATTTGAAAGATCGAAATACCTCCTTCCTAAATAAAACCACTCTCCTCTTATCATCATTTTAACTTGGTGCCGGGGAAAGAGTAAAAAACTATATTGCCCCGTAAGCATTGATGTAACGTTTGGCGTAAATATTTGCGTCTTGCCGCCGAGGTCAACGTTTTCGCCATTGGATGATAATTTCAATGATTTGTATTTTGCATTGGTATAGCCAAAACTATAATCAAACTGTAAGCCTTTTACGGGCTTATAAAAAACCTCCAGTTCGGCACCCTTACTGTTCAATTCGCCGGTATTTTTAGTTACCGTGATAGCGTCGGGCAAAATAAGTGTGGGCACCTGTGCATTGTTTACGTGGGTATAAAAAGCAGTTACATTCAGCACTAATTTGTAGTCGAGAAAATTATTTTTTATACCAACCTCAAAATTATTACTATACTCCGGTTGATATGGATATAAAGGTGGTTGCGAAGGATCGCTAGACAACTGCGTGAGCCCACCGGTACGGAAGCCCCTGCTATAATTTGCAAACAAATTGCTGTTTATAGCAAGTACATATTTTAATCCAAGTTTGGGAGAAAATGCATCAAAATTTACCGTAGACGATGTATCCGGTGTGGTGACAAAAATGTCCCCGGTTTCAGTTTGATATTCACCTTCTACATTCAAATATTTGTTTTCATAATCATACCGCAAACCACCAACAACTGATAATTTTTTTGTCAGTGTATAATCTACCTGTCCGTACAAGGCAAAGCCAGTGTTTTTTCCTTTCGTGGTATTTATTACAGCCGTGTTTGGAGCGGCCCCAAAAAATCCGGCATCGGCTCCAAACTGTGTAGACTGTTTGTTAGGATTATATTGATGAAAGAAATAAGCGCCGGCTGTCCAGTTAAACGCAGATGATTTTCTTGCAGAAGAATTCAGCTTAAACTCCTGGGTAAACACTTTTACATTGTTCCACTCGTTGCCATAATCATTCGCCACAGTAACTATGTCAAACGGTGAAAAATCGCCATCAATGGGCGGGTCGTAATACCGGTGATTCTTTTGCCAGGCAGTTTGCGAACTGAAATCAACATTGGTTCCCAAATGATACAATGATAAAGATGCATTCATCGTATTATCGGTCATTAGACCCACTGCGTTTTGATTGAGTTTATAGGGATCATTAAATGCATCCTCAATACTATTTACCATTGGGAAAGCGCCATGGTTTTTATTGTTTTGAAATTTAAAGTTGAGTGTTACTGTCCAGTTATCGCTTGGTAAATATTTCAGGTATCCATTTCCGGTAAATCCATTTTGCTTATCGAAAGTAGTATTATTGAAATCATTAAAATAGTACCCATTGCGTTTACTAAATACACCCGAAGCGCCAAAGAACAATTTGTTTTTTATGATGGGTGTGCGTATGCCTGCACTATAACGCTGCTGGTTGTAGTTGCCGAATGTAACTTCGGCAAAACCATTGGTATAGTTGGATGGCTGCTTTGTGATAATATTAATCACGCCACCCATGGCGTTTCTCCCGTACAATGTTCCCTGCGGACCACGCAAAATTTCAATTCGCTCAATGTCTACAAGTTGCGGTATATAAGTGTCCAGGCTAAATTGATTTACCCCGTCAACATAAGTGGCGATAGATGGATCGTATGACGTTGTAGT
>JBGSIG010000417.1:0-6075 GCA_041742655.1 Ferruginibacter sp.
GAAGGAAATAAGTGAAAAAATGCATTTAAGCACTACGCCTGTTCATGAGCGAATAAAGCGGTTGGAAGGCAGTGGTGTAATAAAGCAATATGCCACATTACTGGATCATGCAAAAGTAAAAAAGGGCCTGATGGTGATTTGTTATGTGTCGCTAAAGGAACATAGTAAAAAAGCTGGTGTAAAATTTATCGATACCATGCAGGTGTTGAATGAAGTGATAGAATGTTACAGTATATCCGGCGAATTTGACTTTATGCTGAAAGTGGTTTGTGAGGATATGAATGCCTTTTATAATTTTCATGTAAATAAATTAAGCCAGATAGAGAACATGGGCAAAGTGCAAAGTGTGTTTGTGATGGGTATTATTAAGCAGACGCACCAGTTGGTGTAAGGCGGCCCCACCTATCCTCCCCGAAGGGGAGGGAAATGGAGGAGATCTTAGCAAAGATATTTGCAGAATTAAGTACCGCCTGACTTTATTTTTGCGACAAGGAAATAGGTAGCGATGAATAATACGAAATTAAAAGCTACCAACTTCGAGTTCCTTCTCCTTAGGGAGAAGGGCAGGGATGAGGTACTATTTTTTACCTTGCCAATAAACATCTATTTTAGATAAATTTTTTTTATGAAACAGTATATTAATTCGGCCATCATTGCAATTTCTATCGTTGCTGGCTTTTTTATGGTAGCGGCGGCTTACAAGTACAAATACAAAGCCAGTGAAAACATTACTGTTACCGGGCTGGCCGAAAAAGATTTTGTGAGCGATCAAATTGTATGGACAGGTAATTACAGCAAAAAAATGTTGGATTTAAAAAGCGCATATTCGTTACTGAAAGAAGATGAGGTGAAAATACGGGCTTACCTGAAAGGTAAAAATGTTGCTGATAATGAAATGGTTTTTTCGGCAGTTTCAATTGATAAAGATTTTACCACCCGGTACGATGATAACGGGAAACAAATTGGCAGCCAATTTACCGGGTACAATCTTAGGCAAAATGTTACAGTGGATTCCAGGGTCATTCTTAAAGTAGAGGCAATTTCCAGAGAAGTGACCGAGTTGATTGAAAGCGGCATCGAGTTTAATTCTTCTCCACCTTCATACTATTATACCAAATTATCCGAACTTAAGGTAGATCTGCTGGCCAAAGCAAGTGCTGATGCCAGGGAACGGGCTGAAACGATAGCAAAAAATGCAGGCAGCCGGTTGGGTAAGATTAATAAAGCCACCATGGGCGTTTTTCAGATAACTGGCAAAAACAGCAACGAAGATTACAGTTATGGTGGAGCTTTTAACACCAGCTCAAAAAATAAAACGGCTTCTATCACTGTGAGGATAGATTTTGCGGTGGAATAAAAATTGGATATTTTGAGAGGATGATTCGGCTCGTTTTAAAATATAAATATCTCTGGAATAGGAGAAATACGTCAACCGGCTATCATTTTTAAGAATTCCTCTTTCTTTCGCCTGGCAACTTCTATTTCCGTGCCGTCCTGCATCATTACCCTGCCTCCATTGCCACGGAGGTATTTTTGAATATAATTTAAATTGATGAGATGTGAATTGTGTACCCGGTAAAAGTGATAGGGTACCAGCATGTCTTCAAAGTCTTTTAATAATTTAGTTACAGTTAATGTGTGGCTGTCGTGAAAATAGATTTTACTGTAGTTGCTGTTTGATTCTATGTGTAATATACTCTTGATTGGAATAAATTCCAGCCCCTCGGTTGTGGAAATAGCAATTTTATCGTCCTGACTTTTTTTATCGTTCAGGGAAGATTTTAAAATATCAATTTTTTCTTTTGTTTGATAGTTGTGAATGCTCTTAAGGCGTTCCACTGCCTGTTGAAGGTCCTTTATAGCAATCGGTTTTAGCAGGTAATCAAACGCTGCGATTCTGATGGCTTCTATGGCATAGTGATTATAGGCTGTTGTAAAAATAATTTCAAATTCAACTTCTTTTAACTCTTCCAGCATTCTAAATCCACTCATTTTGGGCATTTCAATATCTAAAAAAAGTACATCCGGCTTATGATAATTTATGAGCAATATGGCATCCTCAGGTTTTTGTGCAGTGGCTACAACCTGTATCGACGGGCAAAATTCGGTCAACTTTTGTTGCAAATTTTGCAGGCTGCTTAACTCATCGTCTACTATGATGGCCTTAATTTTTTCCATGTTAGATTAATTTAATTTTTACCTCCACCCGTGTACCTGAAGATTGTTCGCTGACATTGTGCAAGTCGGTAATAACAACATCCGAATCTTCTTTTGCAGTGCCATTAAAAATACGGATTCTGTCCTCTGTAATAGCGATTCCAAGGCTTTTGTGCTGCCGTTTATTTTGTTGATTATATGCATCGGCCTGTTGCCTTCCTATGCCATTGTCTACAATTACATATACCAGGTACTCGCCACTAATAGTAGCCGTAACAGACAAGGCACAATCAGTTCTCTCGCTGTGCGCAATACCGTGTTCAATGGCATTTTCTACAAATGGTTGTATGATAAGTGAAGGCACTTTATAATCGCCATTTAATATTTGGGGGTCTATAAAGGTGTGGTATGTAAATTTATTATTGAACCTCAACTGTTGAAGGTCGATGTACAATTGCAGGGCTTCCATGTCTTTCGCAACAGGTATCAATTCATTTAAGCTGCTATCTAGGATGGTACGGATGAGCCTGGTAAATTTATTTAAATAGTCACTCGCCAGCCTTTTCTCATTTTGCATCATAAAATTTTCAATGCCATTGAGGCTGTTGAAAATAAAATGTGGGTTCATTTGCGTACGCAACACCTGCATTTTTATTTCGGCTATTTTTTGTTTTAGGTTTGCTTCAGTTCGCCTTTTTTTTGCTTCAGCATTCCTGTAGATAAAGAAGCCAATTATAATAGCCAGCAACAACGACATGAGTACTGCTATTAAAAGGCCATTTTTGATATTAAGTTCTTTATGCTGCAGTTGTGATAGTTCAAGCAAATGTTTGTTTTCAATTTCTGTTCTTTTTATCATCCACTCAGATTCTTTAATGATAACATTTCGTTTGTTCTTTTCTGAAAACAATGAATCGGCAGATTTCCGGTAAAGACGGTAGTAGGATAGGGAGGAATCCTTATCGCCAATTTCATCGTATACTTTCGACAATTGTTCCGCGGCATCTGCGATTCCTTCAATGTAAACTGTTTGTTTTGCAATTGCCAATGCGCTGTCGAGCAATATTATTTTTTTGCTGGCAGGTGTATTTTTTAAATAGGCAACCTCAGCAAGATATGCCTGAAATTGATTTCTTAAATCGTCTTGCAACCTTGCCTGTTTGACGGCTTCCCTAAAATACCACTTCGCCGAATCTGTGTTATTGGCGATGGCGTGTAGTTTTCCAAACCCCAAATAAAATTGCGATAAAATATAGCTTTCGTTCGACAGGATGGCGAAAGGCATACCTGCCAGCAAATCTTCTTTTGCCTGTGCGTACAATTTTTCCTCCAGGTCGTTTTGTTGTAATAATTCATAATTGATGGCAACTCCGCGCCATGCCTTAAGTTTTGTATTAAGTGCGATGGCTTGTTTTGTGTATTCTCTGCTTCGTTTAAAATCCTTAAGTGTTTTAAAATTATCGCCGATATTGTTTAGCGAGATGGCTTTTAAGCGATTGTCACCGCACTCTTCTGCATATTCAATTGCTTTGAAAAAAGCTTTGTTACTTGCATCAAAATTGGCGGAGTTATAGAGCAATATGCCAAGGTTAATTTGGGCCAGCGCTCTGCCATACGTAAAATCGAGGCTATCACTCAGTGCCACCACCTTTTCGTAATAATCAAAAGACTTGTTTACGTCTGTTTCGCTTAACCGGTAGCTAATTCGATGAAGTGTGATAATGTATAGTGAGTCTACTTCAGGATTTTCCTTGGTCCATTTTGTAAGGCTGTCAATTATTTTTGTTTGCGCATAAAGGCAGGTGCCTAAAAGAAAGGTAATGAAAAGGAGAATAATTTTTTTGCGCATAACGTGTATAAAAATACTTTTTGCTTTAGGACAGCTAAACAACCGAAACAAAAATAAGACTTAGTAGGTTCTCCAAATTTCAGTAAGCACAATTCATTAACGAAGTTAACATTCGGTAACCATCACTGCCAGGCTAAGTGCTTTTGAAGTATAAATGAATAAATATAAGAAATTGAAAAGATGCATTATACATCCATTTTGTAGTTGGTTGCGTCTATTGCGTAACCGGACTGAGTGCAGGGTTGCGCTTTGCGATCAAAAGAACTCTTCTTGTTATTAAATTTTTGACACTAGTTTCATTAGCGCCACGCTTTTATTTTCTTTCAGAAAAAATATCCACATTTTTAGTATGTAGGTGTGAACAATTTTAACATTTAAATATCCGATAAATTGATATTTTTAAAATCTAATTTTTAATCATGAAATTTCAATCGGGTCAAACTGTTACTCTTTTAGATACAGAATATAAGCCCGCCGGTAATGCAGTTATTTGTAATTATCAGGAAAGTTCCAATAAATATGAAGTAGATTTTACTTATCCGGGCAACAATAAAGCCGATAAAATTTCAGTGCCTGAAGAACGTTTAATTTTGCTTTCTGATATCATTAATCAGTAGAATTCTTTTCTTCCAATACCAACGAATTTATTTACATCCCTTTCAGTTTTTTGATAACTCTCTTAAAGATAGCCATTTCTCTGTCCAACGATTTAGTAGCACTCTCTTCAAATGCTGTTATTTGAAATTAATAAAATGGCCTTCCTTTCAATCTTAGAAAATTTGATGTCGAAAGAAAAGAAGATTGGACTCTTATTATTTCACATCTAGATTATACAATTCCGTTTTTAACCTTCGGTAAGTTAGTCGAATTTTCCTTTAAAGATGTTGGTAAAATGTTTACAAATAGCAGTATTTCTACTATGTACGATTGCGTGTTCTTGCGAATAAACAGACGGTAAATTACGAAACAGGATGAAATTATCACATTAAAAAAATTGCGAAAGATTGCTATAGTGAGCAGTACGTAATAACCCCATCTTTGTATAAGAAGTTGATTGGTATTTGTAATATCAATCTTATCCAATTATCCAGACTAACCAAAAAGACTTTTAATATCCTAAAAAACAAAACCGAAATCCAGTATCAGTCAACTTCTTTTATTATTTTCTGATTTACATTTCCCGCTTTAAACTATTCGCTGTATCCCCCTAAAAAGGTCTTTTCACAAAGGCCTTTTTCTATTTGTTTAATTCGTTGTAAACAAAGATTCGCAATGCCTGTTTTTTGTATTGCTAGCTGCCTTACATAGTTTACAAAGATAGAAATACCCTCAGCTTCCTATTTTGAATCAGTCCATCAGTAACGATTAAATAATTGTTTGATACATTTGGAAAAGAAATAGGGCAATTTCGCCAGACAGGTACACACGATTGTTAACATTATATATCTCAATACATGTTGGACAAACCTTCAAAAAATATATTTATACAGGGCGCTATATCGCCTGAGTTTATAGCACAAAGCATTCAAAAACACAGCACTAAAACAACTATTGGCGCCCACAGTATTTTTCTTGGACAAATTAGAAATGATAAGATTGACGAAAGAGAAACTGGTGCAATAGAATATACCAGTTACGAAACGATGGCTTTACAACAGATGCAGGAAATAAGGGAAGACATTTTTGCCAGGTATGCACTTACCTGTATGCATATTTATCATAGTTTGGGGAAAGTAAAAGCCGGTGAAATTTGTTTGTTTGTATTTACTTCATCTAAACACAGAAAACTTGCTATAGACGCCTGCGAAGAAACTGTAGAAAGAATAAAAAAAGAGCTACCCATTTGGGGAAAGGAAATTTTTATTGATGGAAATTATAAATGGAAAGAAAATGTATAAGGATTAATCTTACAATATTTGTGATTAAGTAAACGTAGAAATAACTGTATTATAGTAACCCAAAAAATATTGCTCATGACATCAAAACGAAGAAATTTTTTACGAAATGTAACGCTTGGCAGCGGGGCCCTATTAACAGGATTTTCATCTTTTGCAAAAGTTGTAAGCGAT
>JBGSIG010000418.1:0-1711 GCA_041742655.1 Ferruginibacter sp.
TGAGCAGGCAGCAGGTAATACCAATTGCCAAACTAAAAATATTCAACAGCGAATACCCCTTGCGTTTAAACAAGTTTCGCACGGCCAGTTTGAAATAATTTTGTATCATAAAAATTTTAATTGGTATGTCTTAATTCAGAAGGAAAAATTAAAAAGTCAAAAACATACTGCCATCATTTTTAATTTTTCATCTTTACTTTTCAATTTCCTATTCCGTCTTCAAACTCTTCACCGGGTTTGCCATCGCTGCTTTTATTGACTGAAAACTGATAGTAAACATTGCTATGAGAATAGCAGCCAACCCAGCAATTGCAAACATCCACCAACTGATAGAAACCTTGTATTCAAAATTTTGAAGCCATTTGTTCATGGCCCACCAGGCAATAGGGGTTGCAATAACAATGGCTATGCCAACCAGTTTTAAAAAGTCCTTCGACAATAACTGAACGATACCACTTACACTTGAACCCAACACTTTGCGTATACCTATCTCCTTGCTTCTTTGTTCGGCGCTGAATGTTGCAAGCCCAAACAGGCCCAGGCACGAGATGAAAATAGCCATCAACGTAAACGAATTAATGATGCGCCCCATGGTTATTTCCGTTTCGTATAACTTCTGAATTTCATCATCGAGAAAAGCATATTCAAAGGGCGTGGCAGAAAGATCCTTTCGCCAAACTGATTCTATCTTATTTAATAATGCTTTGTAATTTTTGCTGCTGGTAGATACAATCAGGTTTCCGAATTCAGCTCTGTCGTCACTATAAAAAAGCATAAAAGGATCAACAGATTTGTGTAAAGAGATGTAATTGAAATCTTTCATCACTCCCACAATCTCCACAGACACCTCGGGATTATCGCCAAATTTAGAAAAGAGTTTAGTGCCCGGTGCTTGCTGTACCGAAAGGCCAATGCGCTTTGCAAAAGTTTCATTTACAAGTACCTTTCCTGAATCGTGCTGCCTGAAGTCTCTTCCGGCAACCAGGCCAATCCCGTTTGCTTTCACAAAATCTTCATCACTAAACATATTTTTTGCATCCACGCCGCTGGCCATATTTCCACCGGCCAGGTAATAGCCCATATCACTGAGCACGAAATTTCCTAAATAATTATTGCAACTTGCTACGTCTTTTACTTCTGCAATTTGTAACAAATCGTTTTTAAATGCAGGAATTTTTTTCTTAGTATCTTCTGTATAAAAAGTAAAAATAAGTTTTTGGTCCTTGTCGAAACCGAGGTCTTTTTTATTGATATAGTTTAACTGGCTGTAAATAATAATGATGCCGGATATTAATACAATTGATAAAACAAATTGAAATACCACCAGCGAACGCCTTATACCTGCAGCGGAGGTATTGCTGGTAAAATTTCCTTTAATAACTTTAATTGCTTTAAACGCAGAGAGATAAAATGCCGGGTAGCTTCCGGCAATAAGCCCCGTAATCAACACAAGTGCAACAAGCATCAGCCAAAGCCGGTAATCGCTAAAAAATGCCAGGCTTATATCCGCATTTGTAAGTTGGTTTAAATATGGAAGCGCTAACAACAATAACGGCAACGCAATTAAAACACCCACAAATGACAATAAAAAAGACTCTCCCAAAAACTGCCGCAATAAATCATTTCTCCCCGCACCAATTACTTTTCGTACGCCTACTTCCTTGGCTCTTTTAGATGCACGGGCAGTAGATAGATTCATAAAATTAATGCA
>JBGSIG010000419.1:0-4664 GCA_041742655.1 Ferruginibacter sp.
ATATAAATAGTCACCTTGTACCAATAAAAAACCTCCCAATAAAATTGAGAGGGTTCTGTGGTGCGAGCTGGGGTTGAACCGGCGACACATGGATTTTCAGTCCATTTCCCGATCGAATCGGGATATCACACCATCTGCAGATTCAATAAAAAACCTCCCAATAAAATTGAGAGGTTTCTGTGGTGCGAGCCGGGGTTGAACCGGCGACACATGGATTTTCAGTCCATTGCTCTACCAACTGAGCTATCACACCTTGATTTAAAATTATTTTCCTTAGTCCATATCCCGATGGGATCGGGATATGGACCATTCCCTTTCGGGGCAGCAAAAATAGGAGTTTCTATTGAAATATTTCAAAACAACATCTTCAAATATTTCAAAAAAGTAAAAAAGGGAGACAAAATAAGGCTTACTATATGTTTGTATAAAACAAATAATTATTTTGTAGTACTTAAAAGAGAAAAAATAGCCGAATCCATGAACTGCCCGTTGTAGTAAAAGTTTTCCCGAAAATAAGCTTCCTGAACAAATTTATTTTTGGCAAGGAATTTTTTAGAATTCTGATTTGCTGGGTTTACATTGGCTTCTACAGAATGCAATTTCATTGTACTAAAGCCGTAATTGAGTATTGCAGATATAGCTTCCTGCATTAACCCTTTTTTTTGATGATAAGGGTGCAGCATGTACCCAATTTCCGCACGATGGTGTTCTTTATCAATCTTCCAAAAGCCAATGTTACCAATTACACGGTTTTCATTTTTCAACGCAATTGCCCAGGTTATAGCTTCGTTATTGTTTAGCCCATCAATAATTTTTTGAACCAATTGTAATGCTTTATCTGCTGTTTCAATCAGCGGTCGGTCAATATATTTCATCAACTCTTTATTAGAGCGAAGTGAAATAATTTCATTTACATCATTTGCTGAAAACGCTCTTAATTGCAATCGCTGCGTATATAGTAATGGAAAAGGTCTAAAATTTAATGTAAGCATTTATAGCCTGGATTTTTTGATTGCAAATAGCAAAGGGTGCATTTAAAATTTTCGCTCTTTATTAAGAACAAAAGAAATTGTAAAGAGCCGTTAAGGTTCCAAAAAATAAAAAAGTCATAACGCCTTTACGTCAAAACTAAATAGAGACCACTAAAATTCAGCGCTCTTCGGATATCTTGGAAAAGGAATTACATCCCTGATATTGCCCATGCCCGTTACAAACTGAACAAGGCGCTCAAACCCAAGCCCAAAGCCTGCATGAGGGCAAGATCCAAAGCGACGGGTATCCAAATACCAATTTAAATCATCCGCCGGTATATGCATTTCACTCATACGTGCAGTTAGTTTATCCAGCCGTTCTTCTCTTTGTGAACCACCCACAATTTCACCAATCCCGGGTGCTAAAATGTCCATGGCAGCCACCGTTTTGCCATCATCATTCAAACGCATATAAAACGATTTTATGTTTTTTGGATAATTGGTTAATATTACTGGTTTTTTAAAGTGTTTTTCTACAAGGTACCGTTCATGTTCACTCTGCAGATCAACTCCCCACCCTTCAATTAAATATTGAAATTTCTTTTTCTTATTGTGATTGCTTTCTTTTAAAATTTGTATTGCTTCAGTATATGTCAGTCTTTCAAAATCGTTGTTGACAACAAAATTTAATTTATCAAGCAAACCCATTTCACTTCTTTGAGCCTGCGGTTTTTGGTTTTCTTCTTCCACCAAGCGTTGGGCTAAAAACTCAAGATCTTCCTTGTTTTGTTCCATCGCATATTTAATAATATACCTGATGAATTCCTCAGCAAGATTCATGTTATCTTCAAGATCGTTGAAAGCTACCTCGGGTTCAATCATCCAAAATTCTGCAAGATGCCTGGTAGTATTACTGTTCTCTGCCCTGAATGTTGGACCGAAAGTGTACACATCGCTAAAAGCCATTGCTGCCAGCTCACCTTCCAATTGTCCGCTTACAGTAAGATTAGTACTGCGGCCAAAAAAGTCGTCTTTAAAACTGATGCTTCCATCTTCATTTTTTGGAGCGCTACCATCTAAAGGAAGCGTTGTTACTCTAAACATTTCGCCCGCCCCTTCCGCATCACTTGCGGTAATAATGGGAGTGTGCAGGTATACAAAACCTTTGTCGTTAAAAAATTTATGAATGGCAAATGCCAATGTGTGCCTTACGCGAAATATAGCGCCAAAGGTATTGGTACGAAAACGCAGATGGGCGATCTCTCGTAAAAACTCGAGGCTGTGTTTTTTGGGTTGCAAAGGAAATTTTTCCGCATCGCTTTCACCTAGTATTTCAATGGTAATTGCTTTCAATTCTACTTTTTGTCCCTTGCCCAATGAAGCAACCACCTCGCCTGTTACTTTAATGCAGGCGCCTGTTGTAAGGCGTTTTAATATCACCTCGTCAAAACTGCCCAAGGTGGCAACCACCTGTAAATTATTATTTGTGCTGCCATCGTTAAGGGCTATAAACTGGTTGTTGCGAAAAGTACGCACCCAGCCCATTACCGTTGCTTCAAAACCAGTTTTGTCAGCCGAAAGCAGCTCTTTTATTTTAATTCTTTTATTGAACATATCATTTAAATTGGCTGCAAATATAACGTAGATTTTTTTGACGGGGATTTGGGTAGCTTAACCGGATTGCAGAGATTATTACGCAACCGGGCATTGCGATTACTCCGACAGAAATTCTTTAAGTTCATCCAATCCACCCAAATCCATATTATCTTTGAAGCTATGAAAATAGCCTTTTTCTCTGCTAAATCTTATGACCGTGAAAGTTTTGACAGGTACAACAGTAGTTATCAAATAGTTTATTTTGACCTTCCGCTGAATGAACAGACAGTTGACCTTGCGAGGGGATTCAAAATTGTTTGCACATTTGTAAACGATAAACTTTCGGCCGAGGTTATTGCGTCTCTAAAACATTGCGGAGTTCAATTAATTGCTTTACGATGTGCCGGATTTAACAATGTAGACCTTGCTGCTTCGAAAGACAATGATATAACTGTTGTGCGGGTGCCCGCCTATTCGCCCCATGCCGTGGCTGAACACGCAGTGGCTTTAATTTTAACACTCAACCGTAAAACGCACAAAGCATACAACAGAGTTCGTGACGGTAATTTTTCATTGGAGAGATTAAGCGGTTTCGACTTGTTTGGCAAAACCGTTGGAGTTATTGGTACTGGTAAAATTGGCCAGGTATTTTGCAAAATTATGCAAGGTTTTGAGTGTAAAGTGCTGGCTTTTGATATAGTAGCCAATAAAGACCTTGAAGCAACAGGCGTTGAATATTTACCATTAGTGGATATTTTTAACCAGGCTGATATCATAGTGTTGCATTGCCCGCTGACCGAACAAACCCGGCATATTATAAATAAAGATAGTATTGCCGTAATGAAGAAGGGCGTTATGCTTATAAATACAAGCAGGGGTGCTTTAATAGATTCGAAGGCGGCTATCGCGGCGCTAAAAACTGGTAAGATTGGTTACCTGGGAATGGACGTTTACGAGCAAGAGGAAAAATTATTCTTTAATGACCTGTCGGAAAATATAATACAAGACGACGTAATAATGCGGCTGTTAAGTTTTCCCAATGTTTTAATTACCGCTCACCAGGGATTTTTGACTGATGAGGCACTATCAGCGATTGCTACAATCACATTAGACAACATAACAAAATTTGTGGAAGGCAAAACATTAGAGAATATTGTTGTGTAATACACATCAATGAAAATGAAAGCTCAATCGAACTAATAATTGCCAGCAAATTTGTATTTGTTGCCAAAGCTGCTCAGTAGGAGCTGCAACTAATCCACTTTAAAACTGGCTCAGAGAAATTATTAAAAAGCGAATTGAGTGTAAATGCATCTCATTTAGAATTTTTTTTTTAGTTTCAGAAAAAACAGTGTAATATTGTGCTGAAGTATTGCTGATAAGGTCAACCCATTTACTACTGCATCAGACAGCCAAATTCAATCAAAACCAAATTCCCGCCCAAAAAAAGGGCTCATTTTCAGACTTTTAAGATCGGATTTTTGAAAAAAATCATTTTCATTTCTTTATGTACGACACATTACAATTGAACGATATGCTCGTTCCTGAGTTGCATGATATTGCAGAGCAACTTACTATCTCCAACTTTAAAAAATTAGAAAAACAGGAACTGATAGATAAGATCCTGGCTAAACAGAACTCTATGAGTACACCAGCGAAAAACGAGGATGCAGAAAAGCCAAAACGTAAGCGTACATCAAAGCCCGTCGTAACTGCTTCCGCATACGATAAATCTAAAGAAGAAACTAAGTCGGACGTTAAAACAGCAGCTAAACACCAGGAAAATAAAACGCATAAAAAAGCAGAAGCTGCACCAGATAAAAGAAAGCAAGTGGCTTTAGCTGACGAGTTGGAGGAAGACTTGCAGCCCATAACTGATGAGGATAGCACCATTCCGGCCGCCATTGCTTCATTGCTTCACGAAGAAGATGATGTGCAGCAGCCTGAAGTACAGTTGAACGAAAATATTCAACAGGGCTCGCCTAATAAACAATACCAGCAACGAAGAGACCAACAGGTTTTTAATATTGAATTTGACGGCATAATTTTAGGGGAAGGGGTATTGGAAATGATGCCTGATGGTTACGGGTTTTTAAG
>JBGSIG010000420.1:0-8820 GCA_041742655.1 Ferruginibacter sp.
ATACAATGTCTCCAAGCTATCAAAAGTTATTGAAAAGTTTGGAACGAGTGAACAATAGCTTAGGAAAAAAGAAACCGCTATTGAGGATGGTTGAATTAAGGGGTAATCATAAGATTGGAAGAGTATATGCTCAAAAGATCACTAATTATAAAAAGACAACAATTTATCCGGTATTAGAAGAAAAGATAAAGCCGAATGCAAAAATCGTAAACGATGAGTACACAACCTATGATAAGTTGCATGAAAAATTCAAGAATTCAGAGCAGGTAAAATATATGAAAGGAGCTAAATATTTAGAGATACACCTACAAATTATGAACATTAAAGGTGCCATCAGAGGTATTCATCACAAGAGCAGTGAAAAACACTTGCAAAGTTATTTAGACCAGTATTGTTTTAGAACAAACCGGCGTTCAATGATAAAACCTATTGTGCTTAACCTGATACAAAAATCTATCAGTGGAAAAGAAATAACTTATCAATATTTAAAAGCTATTGCAGCCTAACTATATTATTCTAAAAGATTAATACCTGATGGTAAAGTGTTGTTTTACTTTTATATCATTATTGATGCATACTATGCCAATAAAAAAAAGATCGATGGTAAGCGTAACTTCAACATCCTGCTGAATTGCAGACCATGCTTCTTCCATTTCCTTACTCCAGTGTATATCATCAAAAACCAATATAGTTGAACTGGTTGAATGGGCTAATATTTGCTGAAAGTATTGAAGCGTCGGTTCTTTGCGATGATTGCCATCTACAAATGCAAAATCAATTTTTTTAACCGTGGAAAAAAGAACAGGCAAAGTTTTTGCAAAATCGCCGTGGATAAGTCGTGTATTATTTATTGATAGTGCCTTAAAATTATTTTGTGCAATGGCGCCTATTTGCGTTGCACCTTCGCAAGAGTACACTGTTGCGTGTGCATTGCCACAGGCTAAATAAGCGGTAGTAATTCCAAAAGAAGTACCGAGCTCCAGTACATTGTCCGGCTTATAATATTGCACCATTCTAAACAATAACTGTGCAAATTTTGGAGATTTTAGAGACGAGTTGGCAACATCCTTTACAATACGCTTATTTGATTTTATAACTGTAGAGCCCGCCCCAAAATCTTCTACTTCAATAATGGAGAAATTGTTTTTCAGCACCTGCCTGACTGCTTCAATTTTATCATAACAATTATATTGCTTCTTATCATTGAGTACATTAATGATAAAATCAAAAACAAAGGGAGAGTGAGTACCGTGTCCTTTTCCATTGGAAGCGGTAAAATAATAGCGGAGGAATTTTTTTGCTAATTGAAAAGAAGAATACACTTTGGGAGTTGCGAGTTATGAGTTACGAGTTATGGGTTATTTTTTCGTTTTTAGTATGGGTCTGAATTAAGCTGATTTCCAAAACCATTTATCAATCGACATCCTATAGTTATCGGATTAAACAATTTAATTCTTCTTCCATTTTTGAAAGCTGTAATTGTAAGCATGTTTTTCATCTTTCTCAAAATCCTGGTTAGATGTCAGGTTCCATTTGCTTTCGTCTATCACTGGGAAAAAAGCATCTCCTTCCAATTGGGCATGTACTCTCGTCATATAAATAATATCTGCAATATCCATTGACTGTTTGTAAATTTCTCCGCCGCCAATAATGAAAGCCTGTTTACTATTGGTTTCGACTACATTTTTTATTCCCTCGGTCAAATTACTCACTGCAATTACACCAGGTGCTTTCCAATCTGTTTTGCGGGTAATTATAATATTTGTTCTGCCAGGTAGCGGTTTATTTACAGCCTCAAAAGTTTTGCGGCCCATGATTACAGGAAAGCCCCAGGTGGTATTCTTAAAAAATTTCAAATCGTTGGGTAAATGCCAAAGCAACTGATTATTTTTTCCGATGGCATTATTTTCTGATGCCGCAACTATTAAACTTATCGTCATAACATTTTTAAATTACACCGCTACTGGTGCCTTAATTGCAGGATGAGAATGATAATTCAGCAATTCGAAGTCTTCAAACTTAAAATCAAAAATATCTTTTACGGCAGTATTTATTTTCATCTGAGGTAAAAGGAATGGAGTTCTGCTTAACTGTAGTTCTGCCTGTTCAAAATGATTGTTGTATAAATGCACATCGCCAAATGAATGAACAAATTCCCCGGGTTCCAGATTGCAAACCTGTGCTATCATCATAGTTAATAAAGCATAAGATGCAATATTAAAAGGTACCCCAAGAAAAACATCGGCAGATCGCTGGTACAATTGGCAACTTAATTTTCCGTTGGCAACATAGAATTGAAACAGGCAATGACAGGGCATTAATTTCATCTTTGGCAAATCGGCCACGTTCCATGCACTAATGATCATTCGCCTGCTGTCTGGATTTGTTTTTATCTGGTGAATCACATCTTTTACCTGGTCAACTTCTACTCCATCTGCACCCTGCCAGCTACGCCACTGTTTTCCATAAACAGGGCCGAGGTCACCGTTTGCATCTGCCCATTCATCCCAAATTTTCACATTATTTTCTTTTAAATAAGCAATATTGGTATTGCCCTGTAAAAACCAGAGCAACTCATAAATGATACTTTTAAGATGACATTTTTTGGTTGTTACTAAAGGAAATCCTTCACTCAAATTAAACCTCATCTGGTAACCAAAAACACTGCGTGTACCCGTGCCGGTGCGATCCATTTTATCATTGCCATTTTCAATAATATGTTTTACAAGATGTAGATATTGCTGCATAAGTGCAAGTTAAGTACCTATCTTCTAACCATCGTACAACAAAAACTTTTTTTAGTAACAAAATACAAGGCAAAATGTGAATTGAATAAGCGATTTTTGGTAACGAACCTTTTACACTAAAATGTAACAATATGAATATAGTTATCAGAAGGGCAATAAAAGAGGATTGCAAACGCATGCTGGAACTGATAACAGAACTGGCTGTTTATGAAAAAGAACCGGAAGCTGTAACTGTATCATTTGATCATTTTACAGAAAGTGGCTTTGGTAAAAACCCGGTATGGTGGGCATTTGTGGCAGAGGTTGATGCTAATGTAGAAGGGTTCGCACTTTACTATATCCGTTACAGTACTTGGAAAGGCCAAAGAATGTATTTGGAAGACTTGCTGGTAACAGAAAGATTACGGGGAGCAGGAATTGGGAAAATGTTATTTGACAAACTTTTTGAAGAAGCAAAAGAAAAAAAATATAGTGGAATAGCCTGGCAGGTATTAGACTGGAATGAACCAGCCATTAATTTTTATAAAAAACTGGGCAACGTAAATTTTGATAATGGGTGGGTTAATTGTGCGATTAATTTTTAACACCAGTGCTTATCTTTACAATTCACTATTAAAATAACAAAAAAATATATATGGCAGAAAAAATCACAATGGGTAGCAATGGCAAACTGGTAGTACCTAACAATCCTACTATTCCTTATATTGAAGGAGATGGCATTGGTCCTGATATTTGGGCTGCATCTGTAAGGGTTTTTGATGCGGCCATAGCAAAAGCATACAAAGGCGAAAAAAAGATTGAATGGAAAGAAGTACTGGCGGGGGAAAAGGCATTTAACGAAACTGGCAGTTGGATGCCTGAAGCAACGATGGATGCATTTAAGGAATATTTATTAAGTATAAAGGGTCCGCTCACGACACCCGTTGGTGGCGGCATGCGCAGTTTGAATGTAGCATTAAGGCAGGAACTGGACCTATATGTTTGTCTTCGCCCGGTAAAGTATTTTGAAGGAGTACCCTCACCCATGTGGCAGCCAGAAAAAGTAAGCATGACTATTTTCAGAGAAAATACTGAAGATATTTATGCCGGTATTGAATACATGACCGGCACGCCGGAAGCTAAAAAATTACTGCACTTTCTGATCAATGAAATGGGTGTAAAAAATATCCGTTTTCCGGAAACTACTTCACTAGGCATTAAACCTGTAAGTAAAGAAGGTAGTGAAAGATTGATACGGGCCGCAATAAAACATGCCATTGAGCATAAGTTGCCATCAGTAACAATTGTCCACAAAGGCAATATTATGAAATATACGGAAGGTGCCTTTAAAAACTGGGGCTACGAACTGGCAGAAAGAGAATTTGGTGGCAACGTGTATACCTGGAACCAATGGGAACGCACCAAAAAGGAAAGTGGCGAAGCGGTGGCCAATGAAGAAATGAAAATTTCTGCGATTGGTGGAAAGGTAATTATTAAAGACGCCATTGCTGATAACTTTTTGCAACAGGCTTTGCTGGCACCACAAGATTATTCAGTAATTGCTACCCTTAACTTAAATGGAGATTATATCAGCGATGCGTTGGCAGCACAGGTAGGCGGAATTGGTATTGCGCCCGGGGCAAACATCAATTACCTTACAGGCCATGCGGTATTTGAAGCTACTCATGGAACAGCTCCACGCTTTGCCAATACTAACACTATGAATCCGTCAAGCGTATTGTTAAGCGGTGTAATGATGTTAGAGTATATGGGTTGGCGGGATGCGGCAGAATTAATTACCTCGGCGGTGGGCAAAACCATTAGAAATAAAACAGTTACAATAGATTTTTATAATTTGATGAAGAAAGGAACACTTTTGAAAACTAGTGAGTTTGCTGATGCAATTATCAAGAATTTATAACCAATTTTTCTTTCTGATCAGCGAAAATATTTTCAATTTTGGCGGGCCAAAAACTAAATAAGATTACTTTTACCGCCTTTAAAAACAAAATAAACAATGGCAAAAATTAAAGTAGCAAACCCGGTTGTAGAACTGGACGGAGACGAGATGACAAGGATCATCTGGAAATTTATTAAAGACAAACTAATTGCTCCTTACCTGGATTTGGACATTAAATATTACGACCTTGGTATGGAACATCGTGATGAAACCAACGACCAGGTTACAATTGATGCGGCCAACGCAATAAAGGAATATGGCGTTGGCATTAAGTGTGCCACCATTACACCAGACGAAGCAAGAGTAAAAGAATTTAAACTGAAACAAATGTGGAAGTCGCCCAATGGCACTATCCGAAATATCCTGGATGGCACTGTTTTTCGTGAGCCCATCGTTATGCAAAATGTTCCCCGCCTTGTTACAAATTGGACAGCTCCTATAATAGTTGGCCGTCATGCGTTTGGCGATCAATACCGTGCAACAGATACTGTTATTAAAGGCAAGGGCAAATTAACAATGACTTTTACACCAGAAGATGGCGGTGAAGCGCAAACTTTTGAAGTATATAATTTTAAAGGTGATGGTGTTGCAATGAGTATGTACAATACAGATGAAAGCATCATCGGTTTTGCAAGAAGCTGTTTTAATATGGCACTTACCAAAAAATGGCCGTTATATCTTTCTACAAAAAATACAATTCTTAAAAAATATGATGGCCGTTTTAAAGATATTTTTGAAGACATCTTTCAAAATGAATTTAAAGCAGCTTATGAAGCAGCAGGGATAACTTATGAGCATCGCTTAATTGATGACATGGTTGCCAGCGCCTTAAAATGGAATGGCAATTTTGTTTGGGCATGTAAAAATTATGATGGGGATGTACAAAGTGATACTGTTGCACAAGGCTTTGGCAGCTTAGGTTTAATGACTTCTGTTTTAATTACTCCTGATGGTGGAACTATGGAAGCAGAAGCAGCACATGGTACCGTAACAAGGCACTATCGCGATCACCAGGCAGGCAAACCAACTTCTACCAATCCGATAGCTTCAATTTTTGCATGGACAAGGGGCCTTGCATTTCGTGGAAAATTAGATAATAACCAGGCACTAATAGATTTCAGTTTAGCCCTGGAAGCTGTATGCATCGAAACTGTAGAAAGTGGTAAAATGACAAAAGATCTCGCTGTTTGTATTCATGGTAATAAAGTGAAGCATGGCGAACACTACTTATATACTGAAGAATTTTTAGATGCTATTGATGAAAATTTAAAAAAGAAAGTAGCATTGTAACTGTAAGTATTTTATGTAAAAAAGGGCAACAAATATTTGTTGCCCTTTTTGTTTCTGTGTATTTAAATCCAATAAATATTGGATCCGATGGTTATTGGATGTTGTTCATTATTAAGAAATGAGTAAGTGGCCGTTAAGTCGTTACGACGTTGTAGTAGCACAAAAATAAAAAAAGTCTTAACGCCTTTTCGGCAAAACTATGCACCTTTTTTGTTTGGCTTTACCTTAAATATCTAAATGGTATCTTTGCATCGAATAATTTCGATATGAGTAAAAAAGGTAAAGTGTTGATGGCTATGAGCGGTGGTATTGATAGTACCGTTGCCGCACTTATGCTGCACAAAGAAGGATATGAGGTAGTGGGTATAACAATGAAAACATGGGATTATGCTACCAGTGTAGGTACTGCGGGTAAAAAAGAAACGGGTTGTTGCAATCTTGATAGCTTTAATGATGCAAGGCAAGCCGCTGTGCATCACGGATTTCCACATTTTATTTTAGATATTCGGGAAGAATTTGGCGATTTCGTCATTGACAACTTTGTGGAAGAATATATGGCAGGCCGTACGCCCAATCCCTGTGTTATGTGCAATACTCACATTAAATGGAGGGCATTGCTCAAAAGGGCGGATGCGCTGGGGTGCGATTTTATTGCTACCGGTCATTATGCACAAATACATCAGCACAATAACGGCAGGTACTTCATACGCAAAGGCATTGATGATACTAAAGACCAGAGTTATGTTTTATGGGGACTTCAGCAGGATTTGCTTAGCCGAACACTTTTACCATTAGGCACTTATCATAAAACGGCTATACGCCAAATGGCCCACGATTTTGGTTATCCAGAACTGGCAAAGAAAGCCGAGAGCTACGAAATTTGTTTTGTGCCCGATAATGATTATCGTGGCTTTTTAAAACGTAATGTAGAAGGCCTTGAAGAAAAAGTAAACGGTGGCAATTTTATAGATAAATCAGGTAAAATCTTGGGCCAGCACAAAGGATACCCTTTTTATACCATTGGGCAAAGAAAAGGCCTTGACATAGCTTTAGGCAAACCTGCTTTTATTACCGCCATTGACCCGGCCTCTAATACAATTGTTTTAGGAGAAGAAGAAGATTTAAAAGGCAGTGAAATGCATGTTGCCAAAATAAACTGGATAAAATATGATGGGCTTACCGAAGGAATGGAAACCATCACCAAAATACGCTATAAAGATAAGGGCGCAATATGTAACCTGTATACATACCAAAATGGGGTAAAAGTTCGTTTCTACAGCAGCGTTAAGGGTATTACCCCAGGACAAAGTGCTGTTTTTTATGAGGGAGATGATGTAATTGGCGGTGGTATTATTCAACGTAGTGAGCAGCCTTTCCTATAAAAACACTGTCTTGAACAGTAGCTTTTGTATTATGAAGAAAAATATTTTATTAGCAAGTATAGTATTGGTATTTATTTTTAATGCCTGTAGTAAAACTGAAGAGTTTAAAACAGATAGCATTAGTGATTTCGCTCCTTTAGCAGTAGGTAAATACATTACTTACCAATTAGACTCCCTGATTTTTGCAGATAATATCATTCCATTTGACCATGTTAACAGTTACCAGGTAAAATACGTGGTGGAAGATACCATTACCGATAACATTGGCAGAACGGGATTTACTATCAGACGATATATTAATAAAAATATGAACTGGGTGCCCGACAATGCGTTTATGGCCATCAACACAAATAACTCCCTTGAATTAGTAGAAAATAATTTACGTTTTATTAAATTAAAAGAACCATTCAGAAATGAATTTTCCTGGAAGGGCAATTCTTATATAGATACTTACTCCGCCAATTCTGAAGTAAAATATTTTGATGACTGGGACTATATTTACGATAGCATAAATACACCATTAACTTTAGGAAACATCACCATAGATAGCACCCTGAAAGTTGCTGAAAGAGACGATGTGTTGGGCAACCCCAATGATGCAGATTCTTACAGCGAAATAAATTTTAGTGTATCTAATTATGGCAAAGGAATAGGCATGATTTACCATCAATTTCTCCACCAGGAATATCAGCCACCCACACCGGGCACCAAAGGCTATAAGATAGGTTATGGCATTACGCTTACAATGATTGACCATAATTAATTAACTTTTTACAAAAGAGTTTCTTTTTAAATTTGTCCCTTCACAAAAAGGTAAACTATTCTACAATATGAAGAAACTGGCGACAATTTTTCTGGTAATCTGTCTAACAGTTTCAGCCGATAGTTATGCCCAGTTTTCCCGTTATATAATTCAATTAAAAGATAAAGCAGGTAGTACTTTTTCTATTGACAATCCACAGCAGTTTCTTTCCCAGCGGGCTATCGACCGACGGACAAAATACAACATAAATATTGATGCAAGCGACTTACCCATCCCACAACCCTATCTTGACAGTATTCGTTTAGCAGGTAACGTTATTATACTAAATGTAAGTAAATGGCTGAACCAGGTTTGCATACAAACGACCGATGCAGCAGCGTTGAATAAAATAAACTTATTTCCTTTTGTAAAGACTGCCGTACCCATTGCAGCAAGAATGAGTAACGAAATACTGACCCAGGATAAAGAGTTTGATGACTTTGATGAGTCTGCACCATTTAAACCAACGCAACGCCCAATGGGCACAGCCGATTATTATGACTATGGACAATCGTACACACAAGTGCATTTGCAGAACACCGATTTTTTGCACAATCATGGATTTAGAGGTGAAGGAATGCAACTGGCAATAATGGATGCGGGGTTTTACAATTACAAGACCTTGCCAACATTTGACAGTGTGCGAAATAATAATCAAAT
>JBGSIG010000421.1:0-14089 GCA_041742655.1 Ferruginibacter sp.
TAAATGAATTAACTTTAGAGGATTGCTATAGAAGCACAACACTCCATTTTAAATCATTGAAGCATGGCTACTATTAAAACTCCAGGAGTATATATCGAAGAAATTCCATCACTGCCGCCTTCCATCATTTCCGTTGAAACAGCCATCCCCGCATTTATTGGCTACACACAAAAAGCGCATCTGCAGGTAGCAGACGACCTGCAATGTTTGCCAAAAAAAATAAATTCTTTATTGGAATACGAACGATATTTTGGAAAACCTTTTTTGGAAGCTGGAATAACAGTTTCTATAGATGCAACAGTGCCGAAAAATATACAAGTTGCAGCTGTTATTAAAAAACCATCGCCATATAAAATGTATTATGGATTGCAGTTGTTTTTTGCAAATGGCGGTGGTACCTGCTATATTGTATCTGTTGGAGGATATGCTGCGACGCCTGTAATAAAAGCTGCTGATCTTAAAAAAGGGCTGCGTGCAATTACAGTTGTAAATGAAATAACATTAATCTGTTTTCCTGACGCATTACATTTAGCAACGGCTGCTGCTTATTATGGTTTGTTTAAAAAGGCCATGATGCAATGTGCAGAATTGAAAGACAGGTTTACTATTATGGATGTTTGGATACATTCCAAACCTGCTATCGATAATATACAAGTACTTAGAAATTATAATTTTAGCAGCACCGAAATATTGAAATATGCTGCTGCTTATTATCCGTTGATATACACTTTTCTCAACTATGCTTATGAAGAAATTTCGGTAAGGATAAAAGCTACCGGTAATCAATCATTGTCGGGCAACCTGGCTAAACTACAATCAACAAACAATGCCTGTTATCTTTTAGCAAAAAAAGCGATTGATGACATACCGCTTTTATTGCCGGTGTCGTGCGGAGTAGCAGGTGTGTATACGCAGGTGGATAATGCAAGGGGAGTAAGGAAAGCACCTGCCAATATAAACATTGCTCTGGCAACAAAACCCTTCATAACCATTACAAGCAGCGGGCAGGAAGGGTTGAATATTGATCCGGTGGCGGGTAAATCTGTCAATGCAATACGTAGTTTCCCCGGCAAAGGTACAGCCATCATTTGGGGCGCCCGCACTTTGGCAGGCAACGATAATGAATGGCGCTATATTTCCGTCAGGCGTTTCTTTATCATGATGGAACGATCTCTAAAGAATGCTATGGCCTCATTTATTTTTGAACCCAATGATGCAAATACATGGACAACGGTTAAAGCAATGATAGACAATTATTGTATACAACAATGGAGGGCTGGGTCATTGGCGGGTGCTAAACCAGAACAGGCATGTTTTGTAAACATCGGACTGGGCAAAACTATGACAGCACAGGATATCCAGGAGGGCAGCATGATTGTTGAAATAGGTTTGGCAGCAGTGCGGCCGGCAGAATTTATTATTGTACGGCTTATGCAAAAAATGGTAGAGCAATAATTATCGTTAACTTTTCTAAATGTCATCCCTTTTTGCATCCTCATTTAATTCAAATGAGATCGCTTTTAGTTCATTCAATTCTTTCAGGTCATTTTCAAATCCATCTTTTTTCCTGTTTCTAAAAGCCCCCAATCTAAATGCAATAAAATAAATCAGCAAAGTCACCAATAGCATAACAGCAGTTTCGCCCAATGCAGGTAATAATTCTTTATGCGCTAATTTTTTAGGCAGAAATGAAAAAACCGTTGAAGCACCTGCAAATAAAAGTATCACGCCAAACCATTTTTCCAATCGTTTATTTTTTTCACAGGCTGCAATTGTTTTTTTAAGAAACTCATCAAGGCGGATATTATTGATATCAACATCAAAGTTTCGCAGGCTTTTATATAGTGAAAAAATTGCCATGCCAACGCCAACAGCCAGCATGCCATATGGAATGTATTGCCATACGTAAGTGAAATCAAAAGGGTTTCCCATAAATATTGCTGCCAAAAATATTAACACTGCCAGCATGTATATCAACAAAAAGATATTTTCCGTCCGCAGTTTTGAAATCCGGGAACGTGATCTTTCCTTTAACATACTTTGTATAAGTTGTTCATTTAGGCGTTTCGATACTGCGAGCTTTTGGTTATAGCTACTCCATGTTGCTTTTAATTCTTCTAAATTCATTTTAGTATGTTTTAATTATTTCAGTTAATTTGTTTTTTATCCTTGTTAATCTTACGCCCACATTGCTAATAGAAATACCGATGACATCACTTATTTCTTCATAACTTTTTTCATCGAGGTATAATAGTATAATGGCCCGCTCTACTTCAGTAAGCTTTTTTATCGCACTATTTAACAGAGTCATATTTTCCTGGTCGGTAATTGTATCCGATATATCCGGAATTTCAAACGCGGCTATATCAAGTGTTTGCTTCAGGGGCTTTTTTGATTCTTTTCTAAAATTGGAGATGGCAGTATTGAGCGCCACCCTGTATACCCAGGTACTCTTCGCCGATTCATTCCTAAAGCCCGGAAAAGACTTCCAAAGCTGCAACACCACTTCCTGGAAAAGATCTTTGCGGGTTTCGCCATCATCGCAATACAGGTTGCAAACTTTAAATATCAACGTTCGGTTACTATTTATTAGTTCAATAAATTCTTTTTCCATTCGGGGTATTGCTGTTTTAATCGTTAGTCGCTCAACAGAACTATTTCTTACATTTTTACTGAATTATTTTTTTTCGGTCGCTGGGGTAGCTACAAGGAATCGTTATAATAAAGTGCATTTTCGCAGCAGGTTCCGATCACGTGGATCAACGTCATTAAGTTAAGGTTAAGGTTGACGTCATCGGCTTTAGTTGCTCTAAGGTTCTTAAGTGTATACTAAACTTATTAGAAAAATTAGAGTAACAAGTAACCAAACTTATTACCTTACTCTATTCAGGCAATTAATTCTTAATTCAGAATTTTATTAACTCAATGACATTGTTGGTGGCTACACTGGCCGCGGCTAAGGGACAAGAGGTGGAAGCTTTTACCCTCACCCACAAATTGTAATTTTTCTCTCATTGATATTTGTTTTATTCGTTACAAACCTCTTCGGTTAAAACCTCACAAACATAACGCGGCAGCCCCAATAATACCTGCATCATTCCCAAGGCTTGCCTCTTCAATTGTAAATGGTTTTAAATGATACCCAGTAAGCCTTGCTTCCAGAACAGCATGGATAGACTTTTTCATAAATGGTAAACAGGGAGAAAGACCACCGCCAACATATATGGCGGGCATATCAAAAAGCTGAACAAAAATGGCAATTGCTTTACCAAAATTCGCACCGAATAAATCAAATACTTTCAAAGCGATGGGGTCATTTGCAAGAGCCGCATCGTACAGATCAACAGTAGTTAGATTTTCAAGAGACAATTTGGATACTATTGTTGGTTCCGATAATAATTGCTGCTTTGCTAAATATAGTAAACCGTCTTTTGCTACTACTTCCTCCGCAGTTTTTTCCCCAAAAATATGTATCATTCCCAGTTCGGGTCCATTGCCATTTGCGCCGGTATAAATTTTACCCCTTTCTATTATCGCCGAACCCATTCCTGTTCCCAGGGTAATGTATGCAAAACTATCTTCCTTGATATTATTGCAAAATTTATAGGCCCCGTATGCGGCAGCGTTAGCGTCGTTTGAAAAATAAAATTCTACTTCGGGGAAATTATTTTTCAGTGCATTTACAAATGCATCGCCTTCTATTTCTGTAAGATTAGGAATTTCAACTAAATAATCGCCCGACTTTGAAACAAAGCCCGGCACGCCAATACCTGCTGATGTAATACCATTTTTATTAACAATTGGTTTCAGCCATGCAATTGCATTTTCAATAAAATTTCCTTGGCGCAAATCAGCAATGTCTACAGATGCTTTTTCTGTAATTCCACCGTCACTATTTACCAAACCTGTTTTAATAGCTGTGCCACCGATATCAATTCCTAATAATGCCATGGTGTAGAATTATACAATTTGTTCATCAATAAAACAATGTACGTTTTTATGTAGCCACAAAAAAGAAGCAGGTACTTGCGTAGTGATTTTTTTTGAAAGAAATTTTGCAATGATACCTTTTTTATTTTGCCCGCTTACAAGTATGATAATTAGTTTCGACTGCATGATATCAGCCATTCCCAATGTAAGCCCGTAGGAAGGTTTGGAAGCCATTTCGCTGGTCATAGCATGCTGCATACTTTTATCAGATAAGGTGGCAACATGACAATTCGGTTCAAGCAGCTCTGCAGGTTCGTTAAAAGCAATATGCCCGTTCAATCCGAGGCCCAATATACATATATCAATAGGCCCGTTAGTAGCTACAATAGTTTGCATCCTGGTTACTTCATCTTCCGGATTTTCACTATTGCTTTCAAATGCAAAATAACGTTCGGGCGAAATATTCAGCGGCTTTATCAGGTGTTGCTGAAGATACTGTTCGCAGGTTCCAGGGTAACTCATAGAAACGCCACCCCACTCATCTAATTTAATAACCCGCAATTGAGTACAATCGAAATTGGCTTTTTGCGAAATGAGAAGCTTGTATGTTTCTGTCGGCGAACTGCCCGTAGCTGCGCAAAGTAATAACGCCGGATCTTTCACGATAGCGTCTGCAATTAAAGTAGATGCCATCACAGCCATCCTTGCAGTATCTTTTACAAAATTAATATGCATGGGCATAAAGATACAGTAATCATAACCTTAACTATATTTTTTGGTGCATTTTAAAATCCGATTTCTATAGGGTGCCTCTCTTCATTAAGAACTTAAAAATGAGTGATGGCAGTTCTGACTTTGAGGTATAAAAAATAAACACATCCTACTGGTAAAAAACTACGCCTCAAGAACTTCGGATGCGGCTTAAAGTTTCAGGCTTCATTCTTAAATAAGAGGCAATATACTTTAGTGGAATTTCCTGGAATAAATTAGGGCTTCTTTCCAGCACACGTTTTAATCTTTCAGACGGGGAGGTTATCAGTAAATCAATTTCCCTGTCTATTTGTTGGGTAATTAATGTTTCCAGTAATTGAATGTATTGTAGCAGGCTCTCCCTATTTTCATGCGCAAGTTTCAACACCTTATCTTTAGAAATTATCTTTATGCTAGATTTCCGTATGGCTTCGATATAAAAATCAGATGGGGTTGCTTTTATAAAAGAAGACAGGGAATTAATTAACGAACCTTCATAACCAAAACGGATAGTTTGCTCTTCAAATTCTGATAAATAAAAAACCCTGATGGCCCCTGTTTGTACCAGGTAAAGATTTGTTTCAATATCACCCTCTTTCAAAAGCAGTTCGCCTTTAGAGAGTACTTTTTCCTCTCCAGTTTGATTAAAAGAAAACAGTAATTTTTCAGCAAAGTTCTTTTCGCCAGGCATGAAGTATTGTATAAGTATGATGGAAAGCATGAAGGTAGCAAATAAAAAAAGCCTTCGTTGCAGAAGGCTTTTTTTATAATTCGAATTTTTTAATTATTGAACCTGCACAACTTCTTTATTATCGCTAACATACTTTTCAAATGAAGCCTTAATGCGGGCATCTATATCAGCCGATGGAATTTTTCCTTTTTCATATTCACTCGCCATTGCCATCAGGTTTTGGTGCATCACTTTACCATCTACTCTATCTTTTAGCACTACTACATTATGTGTGTCAAGATATTTATCCCACACTATTTTTACCTTTGTCCAGTATTCTTTATTTTTCTCCCACCATGCCTTGGCATTTGCACAATTTTTATCATCCGTTTTTACGTACGAATTAATGCCCCTTTCCTCCACCAGCAACTTATCTTTCCCATCTTTCCTTATTACTTTCTGGTTATCCTGTTCATGGGAATACCCACTATCATTTAATACAAGCCGGTTGGTTCGCTTTAAAATATTATAATCGCTGCGTACAGTATACTCCCTCCTTGGCAGCGGTGCATCTACGGAATTTTGCCAAAATATTTTGTTGTCTGTATTTACCCATTCGCTGATTCCCTGGTAACGTGGTGCATCACTAACTTCCCAAACACTTTGTGTCCATTTACCCTTTACCTGTTCTGGTTTCAGCGTTTCTTTTACCCAGGTTCTATCACCAACATATTTCCAGATAATCGGATTTTCGTATGTCCAGTCTTCTCTCCAATGCTTAATGATCATATCGTCTGAAACGGCCAGTAAATGCTGCATTACAATTTTCTTTTCACTTACTTCCACCGGAAAAGTCAGTTCAATACCACCGTTAATTTCTTCCCGGTCATGAAATTTATACTCTTTGTCCGGTGAAAATGTTTCGGCATATTTAAATTCTACCTGGTAACATCCACATAATTTGTCTACATTCTTTTTACTTTCCGGTGATTGTGCTTTTGCTCCCATTGCTACGGCAGCTAGTAACATAGTGCTTAATAATATTTTCATTTTTTACAATTTTATGATGAAAGAACTAATTATAATCTAATAGGATTTACGTATCAGGAAAAGCTAAATAAATACGTAGCTTTTCCTGATGCTTATTAATTACCTCTTTTAATTAAGGCATATTCAAATGCCGGGTATCCTCTTTCTCCATTTTTCGTCATGGCAGTAAAGCGAATTTTATAATAATTTTCATCAGCATCTTTTATTACGTAAAAACGATCGGAGCGTACTGCAGGTGCACTGTTTGGGCCACCACCTGAACGCCAGTCTGCTCCAATAGCTCTTTGTGAAGAAACAAAAGTTTGCGCAGCAATATCCGCTTCTGTAAAAGCTTCATATGTTTTTGCGCTGGTCAATACTTTTGCAGCCGCCACATTCCTGTTCTGCAACATCACATCCTGGAAAGTATAGGGAACTTCGCCGCCGCCAAAATCTGTTGCATTGGTAAAATAGGTCCAGGCTAAATCCCATTTTCCTTTTTCAGGATCAACATCTGTTACCCCATTTTCAAAAGACACATATTTAAAGAAATAGGCATCTTGTTTAGGGATATCTACAGATGTAAAAGAAAGGGCTGCAATATCAGCATGCTGTAATGTGTACCCACCCGATGCATTGCGGATAACGCGTATTTTTTTCCAGCCCCTGTCTGGTGCCGGACTACCGATTCCTTTTCCCCGATTAATGATATATACTTTATTATCGGCTGCTGCTGAGGCGATAGTTGCAATGGCCGTCTTGGTAAGATCTCCATCAGGATAATCAATATAGGGAAGCGATGCTATAGTAGGATCGCCCTGGTTAAATATTACCTGTGTAGCAAAACCTGCAGTATCGGCTGCGGTAACAGCGTTCAAATCATTCTTATCAATTTGCTTAGCCATCATTGCAGTTGATGAATTTAGGATAACACGAAAATCATCTGCACCGCCCCAAAACCCAAGATCCCATTTTGTGCGTTGCACAGCGGTTTGTTTGTTAGCACTTAAATCAAAAAAAACTTTATTGCCATAATTAGCGCCACCACCATCACCAACAATAGCAGAAGAAGTAGCCACAAGTTCATCAAATTTTAAAGTGAACTCGTTGGCAGTGCCGATAACAACTGGAGCAGCCGATGAAATCATTTTAAAAACTATTTTTTCCTCGCCGGTAAACAAAGCCCCGCTAACTTTTTTTACTATAAAGCTGGCTTCTTTGCTGCCGCTAAGTACTGATACTACCATAGTGCCTGAAGCAGCTTCCGGAACTGTTGTGTAGTTTGTGCCATAGTCAATGCCTGTATTAGTGAGTGAAATACTTACCGCAGTATTGGCGTCAACGGCTCTTGTCAATGTTAGTTTAACTGTTATCTCCGCAGTTGCTTCAGATAAACCTTGTTCGTTACTTTCAAACTGCACCTGGTTATCTGGCAAAGGCGCCTCATTTTTTCTGCAACTCGATACGGCCATTAAAAAAACGGAAAGTGACAACATCAATACTTTCCTCAAATTTTGCTTCATCATTATTCAATATTTATATAGTTATTAAAAAAGTTTTTCCCAGTTAAAAGTTAATCCCAGAAAGTAAGACCTGCCATAGCCAATTGGCCGGGCTCCGGAAGTGGTATGTACACCACCGACGGCAGCAGTATTATTGATACTTGTTACATTAAACAGATTTCTTACGCCGCCATTAATTATAAAAAGTTTTCCAGCTTTTTTATTAAGGGTAATATCGGCCCAGTTATACCCGGCTGTTTCCGCTAAGCCATATTCAACCTCGTTATTATTGCCTGTTGCTGTTTGGTAGTAAGGTAATTTGCCCGTGTATTTATAATAAAGGTTTGCATCAAGGCCGGCTTTTTTAAAAGAGTAAGTAACGATTGCGTTTACTTCAGGCGACCATTTAAAATCAGGCAATGATTTTTCCTGCTCAGAATATTCATTATACCTTGCTGTATAAGCAAAGCCCAGTGAGCCTTTCAGTTGTTTGTATGCAATGGTATTATTAAATGAAAATCCCCTGGTTTTATATTTACTGATGTTGATATAAGTAGTAACGGCCGGGTTATTTGCATCTACTGCATAACCAATCATGTTATCAATGTTGTTGTAAAAGCCACTTAATAAAAAAGTTGACAGCATTTTGTTAGTAAACAGTTTTTCATAGGTTAATGATCCCGTAAAACTATTTGAGTGTTCTGCCTGCAGATTGGGGTTTCCTGTAATCTGGTGACTGGCATCAAAAAAATCGAAATAAAGTTCCCGTAAAGAAGGAGCCCTGAAGCCTGTTGCATAGGCAAGCCGCAAAGCAATAGCAGGAGACAATTCGGCCTTTAAATTAAGCGATGGAATAACCGGCGGTGCATCATACACTGAGTTTTTTACAAATCTTAAACCCGGGCGAATATTAATTTTTTTTGAGGGTTTTATTTCGGAAGTAATAAATAAAGCATAATCATTTATTTGCTGACCGCCCGATTTTATTCTTTCTCCTTCACCTTTTTCTCCATTAAAATCAAGCCCGGGTTGAATAGACACCACCTGCGAAAAAGTATATACGGCAGAACTACGAAAAGTATACCCATTAAAGGTATTTAGCGAATGAAGGCCCGGAGCCGTAGCCACCCTTACATCGCCATTAGGATAATATAAAGTAGAATAAAGCTGTCTGCTAAAATGTGTATAGGTGCCGAGTGCATTGGCCGATAATTTACTGCTAAAAGTATAAGTACCCTGCACTTGTTGCATCAGGCGGTCAGTCATATACTCTTGGTCAATTGCAGGTTCTGTGCCTTGCGTATTGGCCGGGTTCGTAATAATTTCATCTAACCCATCCAGTCGGTAATACACATTTAACCGGTCTGTTTTATAACCCAATAATGCATTGCCTACAATTTGATCTTTTTTATGCCACAATAATTCTCTTCCTATAGCAGAGTCTTTCCAGCCATTAAATAAATTGCGGCCAATGCTGCCGCTTGCGTACCATTTTTTATACGATGCCGCTACATTGATATATTGATTGTGAATACCCTTATCGATACCATATTCGTTTCCTACCGTCTCTTCAAGCAAACGGGCTGTTACAGAAAGTTGCGCCAGTTTAGGCCTTTTAGTAATGATATTAATAACACCGGCCAGCGCATCAGCGCCATAAATAACCGACATAGGACCTTCTATAATTTCAATTCTTTCTATGGCGTTAATGTCTACCTGGTTAATATCAATTTCGTTGGATGTTCCCGAACGCCCTACCATTGGCGCACCGTCAATTAAAATTTTTACATTTTGTCCCGATAAGCCGAGCATAGAAATATCAGTACCCCCTGTTGCCACATCTTGTGAAAAACGAATATTCAACTGCGTACCAAGCACATCCTGCAATTTAGCCGCAGCCTGCTTTTGAATCTGCTCTTGTGTTATTACCCTTACCTGGTAAACTGATTGTTTTACCGACTGTGCCTTGTACTGACCGGTAATAACTACTTCGTTCATTTGTTTTACCATATTGGCAGAATCTTCCTGGGCAAACGACCGGGATGCAAATACCATAATTACCAATACAAGAGTTGCTGCTTTTTTATTTCTCATAATCGGCTGCAAACTTCTGTTTTAAAAAAAGCAGAACCTATCTCATTCGGGAAAACCATTTACGCAAAAAGAAAAAAAGTAAATACATGCATTGCATACACCTTAAATAGAAGCACCACAAAATTTGAATCCATTTGCGTTGACGACCTTAAAAGCAACGTAGGTTTTATGGAGAAATAACATAGCAATCTGTCAGCATTAATAAAGGCGTGATTTTGTTTTGAACTGAAAAATGATTGTTTTGTTTTTTGACTCAATACAATGTTTTATTAAGCTTTTTTTAAAAACACATTTATACATCTTTAAGCAGCGGACTATTTTTTTGAATTGTGCATTTAATTTTAGCTAGTCTGATATTTTCAACCTCGTTTATGCACGCATGGTAACAGAATGAATAAAAAGTGACGAACAAAATAGATGTCTTTTACTGTATACTATCTAAATTTTATCTGTTAATTGATGCAAAATATTTCTTCCGATTGCTGTTTTTAAAAAAATTTTAGCTTCGAAGTGTCTTTGTTTTTATACGTAGAACTCAACAATGTGAGCAAAATAATCTACAATCTTAGGCGGAATCCCAGCAGAACAGAAAATGGTGTTTTTAGAATGGCACGGTTTTGGAAATATTGCCGGCAGGTACCAATTTTTAATAAACAAATTCATTCATAAATCTTTAAAACTTATTATCATGAATACTTCCAACTATCCCTATTCAGAGGGAGAAAATACAATGCAAGATCCACCGAGAAAAAATAGTAAGAATGCTATAATTGCAATATTAGGCGCCTGCATATTAGGCCTTGGTGCTTATGTTGTTATTGATAAAAATAATACTGGTGAAACCATTCATCAGCAGGAATCGCAAATTGTAAAAGTTAGCGATGAAAAAAGTAGCATTCAAAAGAGTTTCGACGAATCGCTCTCCAGGCTTGATTCTATGGCCACTGTGAATACAGACCTTAACAAAGAGTTGACAGTAAAACAAAAAGATATTGCAAAAGCAAAATCAGAAATACGTAGCATTTTAAATAAGAAAAATGCAACTGCAGGTGAACTTTCAAGAGCTAAAACATTGATTGCTTCATTAAACGAAAAGATTGCTTCTTACGAGCAGGATATAGCAAAACTTACACAGGAGAATGAAACATTAAATGGAGAAAAAGTTGTATTAACTCAGGAGAAAGAACAAATTACACAAGACCTTACAGCGGTAACAGAAGTTAAACTGAATTTAGAAAAAGAAGTAGATGTAGCTTCTACATTGAACGCTTCTAACATCGTAATTACTCCTGTAAATGTAAAAGGAAATGGTAAAGAAAAAGTATCTACAACGGCAAAGCGTGTAGATAAAATTTTAGTAAACTTCGATGTCACCAACCGTATTGCTGCGCCTGGTGCCACTGATGTATATGTTATAGTTGTTGGACCGGACGGCAAGCCAGTGTCAAGCGGAGCAGAAACTTTTACCACACGTGAAGAAGGTGATAAAAATTATACCGCTAAACTACCCGTTGAAATTGAAACAGCTAAAAAGAAAAATGTAGAATTTAGCTTTGCACCCGGAACTGATTTTCAGCAAGGAAGCTATAAAATAATGATTTACCAAAATGGATTTCTAATTGGTGAAGGAGTTAAGGAATTAAAAAAAGGTGGCTTATTTAGCTAATTAAAGTATTATTTTTCAGTACCCTCTTAAAAATAAAAAAAGCCTCCGTATAAAAACGGAGGTTTTTTTATGGAACATAATTCAATGCCAACAGTAAAAAATATTTTAGCTTTATATGCCAATCATCCAATTAAAATTTAATCGGCCGTTGAGAAAAATCAATCCAGAACATTTAAAATCAAATAAGTATGATTAGTGCAGCCTTACCGGATAATGAAGAAATGCGTTTAGTGGATCTTGCATTTTACAATTTGCAGGACACGGATACAGAAGAAGATTTTGATGATTTATCGGTATTGGTAGCCCAATATTTTGATTGCCCTGTTGCACTTATTACCGTTATAGATAATGACCGGCAATGGTTTAAAGGCAAAACCGGTACCACTGAAACTGGCAACACCAGGGCCTTAAGCTTTTGCAGTCATACCTTGTTACAGCCAACAATAATGGTGGTGGAAGATGCCTCAAAGGATGAACGATTTTTCGATAACCCCGTGGTTGCAGGCGGAGTTAAAGTTCGCTTTTATGCTGGCACGTCTATCATTTCTGTAAATGGATTTAAACTCGGTACAGTGTGTATTTTTGACGTAAAGCCAAGAAAGATGTCCGACATTGAAAAAAGCGCCCTATTGCTTTTCTCAAAGCAGATCACAAAATTGTTAGAGCTAAGAAAAAATAATATACTCATTCGTCGACATTCAGAAGAACTGTTAGTATTCAAAAATGATATTTTTGCAAGCTTCATCCGCGGCCAGGAAGAGGATATGAAAAAAATTGCATTTAACCTGCACGAAGATTTTGCACAGGGAATAGCTGCATCGCTAATGATTTTACAAGTAGCAAAGAGCAATAAACTGCAAAGCGATAATCTTATTAACAAAGCCACTCGCCAGTTGAAAGAAATTTTAGTAAACATGCGGGCACTTTCCTACACTATTACACCGCAGATAAATGATTGGATTGCCACTGATGAATTGGTGTTGCAGTTCATCGAAAAAATAGCGGTAGCTTTTCCTTTTGAAATAACAGTTGAAAATACCGGCAAACTAGAAGCTGGCTCTACCGATAAGATGCTTTGTGCCGTGAGGGTAATTGAACAATGGCTGAAAGTATTGCTGAAAAAGTCCGACATAAAAAATGTACATATCAATATAGCATTTGATGAGCCATTTACTGTATCGATACAGGATGACGGTGCGGTGGAAAACCTCGTATCCCGAAAAAAAGACGTGCATGAGAGCACCGTGTACGACCGTGTTCATGCACAGGGCGGCACCATCGAATTGTCTGACTCTTCAATAGATGAAAATGTGTTGCGGGTAGTATTACCCTTTTCAAAAGACGCTTCTGTCGGCAGTTTGAAATAGCAGGCAATAAATTTTAAAAACGTATTGTTCAAAATACTTTCACCCGAAGAAAAATAGTACACAAACGAAGCCAAAACTCAGAAAGAAAGGATTTTTGCATCAACAGTATTGCGGCTAAAAATTTTGTTGGGGAGTAATTGCCGGATGGCACCAATAAAAACTGGCGTGGAACAATTGTCCACGCCAGAAATTTGTTGTCTAACTTACTTCTACCATGTACGTAAGCAGGTAAACAGCAGATGCACTAAAAAGCATTAAGCCAAATGATGCAATCAGTAAATCACTTTTTGAAGTACTGTAAATTTTTGTAATAATCTTTTCCATTTTAAATTTTTTGAATGTTATCTAATAGTTTAAGGTTTGTAATAGGATTTTCTTGAACTTATTGATATCAAAAAACTTGATTCCTGATGAGCGCAGGATTAATCGACTGGTGCATTTTTCAATGCATTTCGTCTGCTCATAGCAACTAAAAAGGGAAAAGGAAAATTGGATGGCTGTAATTGATAAATTAATTGGCACTGACTTTTTTCAGCTATTGATGTAACATGGGTCATCGTGCTTAGATTAAATCAGCCGCCGGTTTACCGCACAGCCGGAATATAAACGTATTTCAACAAAATTTTATTGCACAGCACGCTGCAACTTTAATTTTTATGTCTTGTTATTTGGTAAAACTTTCAGCTTATTAAGCACTCTTTCTCAATTCGTATAACATGTTTTTGCCATATTATTTTAATTCCAAGCCTCTGTATAACCACGCATGTTTCACAAGTTTAGCAACTTATTATAGTTCTGATGCAGTATCGTTGGTTTCTATTACTTCTTTTTCTGTTGGCTGCTCCTGGATTGCTTTTACTGATTCCACTTCTATCTCATGTACCCATACTGCATAACTACTGGGATAAATTCGTGAACCGCTATGTGCGGCGTACACGTGCGTAAAAACGGCTCCGAAATACAATATCATTGCTGAATAATACACCCATAGCAACATTACAATTACAGAACCAGCCGTTCCATAAGCCGACGAAAGTTTACTGTGTCCTAAATAAAAACCAATCAGAAATTTACCCACCAT
>JBGSIG010000422.1:0-1905 GCA_041742655.1 Ferruginibacter sp.
GGTAAAAAAGTTTTCAGCAGCCAGTATCCGTGGGTGGTAGCGTTTATTTTTGGATTGCTGCATGGATTGGGTTTTGCAGGCGCACTCGCCAATGTTGGGTTGCCGCAAAACGATATTCCGCTTACTTTATTCCTGTTTAATGTGGGTGTAGAAGCAGGCCAGCTCATTTTTATTTTTGCTGTGTTGCTGGTTATTTGGCTCATTCAAAAAATATTTAAGAACCCTCCGTCCTGGTTACGCTGGGCGCCGCCGTATGCTATCGGTTGCATGGCTGCATTCTGGTTTTTCGAAAGGCTGTCAGTGATTTATTTTCCATAGCCTTTTTGGATGATATGCCAGAAACAAAAAATATTTTATTCTTTTAATAAATCAATTTATTTTTATTCAAAATTGAAACTTATGAAACTTTCCCTTTTTTCATTTGCAACGGCCTGTGTGCTATTAGGCTCCTGCAATAACGGATCAACAGATAAAGCAGCAACGTCCGATTCCCTAAACGGACAATTAACTGATAGTGCAATGGATGCGATGGCACCAAAAAATCCTGAGATGAATTGCTATTTCGGTAGCACGCATACCCATTCCACCATGTCATTTGACGCCTACAATTTTGGAAGCAGAACAACGCCGGACCAAACGTACGATTTTGACTCAGGTGGCGAAATAGAATACCTCGGCGTAAAAATGCAGCGCAAACAAGGGCTTGATTTTACCTGCCTTACCGACCACTCAGAATATTTAGGAATTAACCAGTTGCTAATAGATACTACTAACCCATTATCTAAAAGCCCGGTGGGCATGTTGGTAAACGCACACAATAAAGATTCGGCATTTAAAGCATATACCATTATGGGAGAATCGATGGTATATGTTAAGCCGATCAGCTATTTGGTGGAACCCAAGATTATTGCAGCTAACTGGAAATATGAAA
Source organism: Ferruginibacter sp. (assembly GCA_041742655.1). Lineage (GTDB taxonomy): Bacteria > Bacteroidota > Bacteroidia > Chitinophagales > Chitinophagaceae > Ferruginibacter. The sequence goes on from JBGSIG010000422.1 coordinate 932, forward strand.
TTGATATCGCTGATAAACACAACAAACCGGGCAAATACACAACAATACATTCTTACGAGTGGACATCTGCGCCGGGATTTGCTAACATGCATCGCAATGTTTTTTTCAGGGGAGATAAGCTTCCGGAAATAATTTATTCTGCGTTAGACTCTAATAAGCCCGAAGATTTGTGGACCTGGATGGAAGAACAACGTAAAAAAGGAATAGATGTATTTGCCATTAGCCACAATGGAAATATCAGTAATGGACTAATGTACCCAATGAAGGATACTTATGGCAATCCATTAAATATGGCCTATGCCGAAAGAAGAATGGTAAATGAGCCATTAACTGAAATGATGCAGACAAAAGGAACTTCAGAAACTCACCCCAAATTATCACCCAACGATGAATTTGCCGATTATGAACTCTTTGTAAATCTGTTAGTACCCGGCAAAGTAGTTCCTTCTAAAATCACTGGCGGTTATGTAAGGGAAGCTTATGGCCATGGTCTTGAGTTTTTACAATCCATCGGTGCCAATCCATTTAAATTTGGTGTGGTTGGTGGAACAGATATGCATAGTGGGATGAATGCTACAGAGGAATATAACTTCAACGGTAGCCATGCAGAGATTGACAATACGGCTAAGAAAAGATTGTATGATCCGCTGGGTGTTGGAACGGATGTTATTAAAGAATCGGCCGCAGCCATCGCCGGTGTATGGGCAGAGGAAAATACAAGAGATGCTATTTTTGATGCAATGAAGCGCAAAGAAGTTTTTTCAACTTCAGGCCAACTAATGAAGATCAGGATATTTGGCGGCTGGAATTTTAATGAGAATTCCATGAAGGAAACAAACTGGGTAAAAAATGCATATGCCACAGGCGTACCAATGGGCGGCGATTTACCAGTGATGGCTAGTGGTGCAAAAGCACCTTCCTTTCTTGTACAGGCAATAAAAGATCCTAACAGCGGTAACCTCGACCGCATACAG
>JBGSIG010000423.1:0-3103 GCA_041742655.1 Ferruginibacter sp.
GCTGACAATCGTCGAAAGTGCCATCAACTTCCAAGGCATGAATATTTTTTCCGAGGGTTGTCAATTGTTTTTCCTGAACGGAGCTAACTTTTCCCGAAGGATATAATATCACCACCTCTACCCCATCCACATCAAAAAAACCATTGGCTACAGCACCGCCGGTATCGCCTGATGTGGCCACCAATACTGTAACTTTTTTTGTAAGGCCTTTTACAAAATAGCCGAGACAGCGGCTCATGAATCTTGCCCCAATATCTTTAAAAGCTAGCGTGGGCCCATGATACAGCTCAAGCGAAAAAATACTGTCCGTCACCTTCACCAAAGGAATATCAAAATTAATTGTCTCACTCACTATCCGCCGCAATTCATCTTCAGGGATTGCATCGCCAACATAGGGCTGAATTACCCGGTAAGCAATTTCCTCATTTGAGTAGCTGGTGATGTTCGCAAAAAATTCCTTTGGAAGCATCGGGATATGCTCAGGAAAGTATAAACCTTTATCCGGCGCTTGTCCATTAATAGTAGCTTGTTTAAAATCTACTTTAGACGATTGGCCGTTGGTACTGTAGTATTGCATTTATTATTATTGTGAGCTTGTGAGCAATTAAAAATTAAGCATTAGGAATGAAGAATTAAAGCCAAGTGACAACTTCAAGCAACTATTTTGAATTCTATTCGCCATTGATGCATTTTAAATTTTTAATAGTATTATGTATTTAGTTCGTAAACGCTAGCTCCCACTGGCCTCGAATAAAAAGTGCTAGAAATTTTCAACATGAGCCGTTAAGAAATCAAGGCTGTTTGAGCCCGCAAAAGCTACAAAGTATTTTACTCTGGCGGCGAGTTCCTTGATTTTAGGATTATGTTGAAAATTTCAGCCTTTTTATTCGCAGCCTTGATTTTTTTTTCTTTTTTTTATCAAGAAAAAAAAGAAAAATGAGTTCTAATGCAAAGCAATAAATGCATTGCGAACTAAATGACTAATTCTAATTTTTAATTAATCAAATTATTATAACGCCAGCTTTATTAATTGTTGTTACATAAGTATGATACGCCAACCCTATTTTATTGTAAATTCCTTTCATTACTTCTTCTACTGCACCAGCAGTTTGTTCATCTTTGCTCAGCATAAAAATTGACGGGCCGGAACCTGAAATACCGCCCCCCAATGCACCCGCTTCCTTACATTTTAATTTCACCTCATCAAAGCCCGGAATTAAAATACTTCTTACCGGTTCTATGATCACGTCTTCTAAAGACCGGCCCACCAAGTCAAGATCGTTTTGCATAAACCCGGCCACCAACCCGGCAATATTACCCCACTGCCTGATGGCATCTTTAAGCAAAACTTCTTTTCGTAAAATTTGCCGTGCATCTGAAGTACGTACCTCTATTTGCGGATGCACAATGGTAATAAATAAATCAGGTGAAGGGATTGTTACAATATCCAGTGGGTAAATGCTGCGTATTAAAGTGATGCCTCCATAAATACAGGGTGCTACATTATCAGCATGCTTTACGCCGGAAGCCACTTTTTCGCCAAACATGGCAAACCTGACAAGGTCTTGTTTAGAAAAAATATTTCCGAGTAAATGATTAGCACCTACTACAGAACCAGCCGCACTGGCGGCGCTGGAACCAATACCACTACCCGGCTTTATTTTTTTATGTATGGTAACTTCAAAGCCGGTATGGCCCGGTAATTCGTTCAACATTTCAACCAACGGAGCGCCCGCAGTATTTTGAGCAGGGTCTAACGGTAACGGGTAGCCGTCGGCACTTATGATGATGATCTTCCTTTCGTGCAGCAACTTAATTTCCATCAAGTCGTTGGGTTCGTGCAGGCACATACCCAGTACATCGAAACCACAAACCAAGTTGGCTACAGTAGCCGGTGCCAGCACTTGTACACCCCTATCTCCTCCCAATTTTATCGGGACAGGTGCCTGGGGACTATTGTGCTTTGCACTTTCTTGTTTTATTTCGCCTTGCTGTTCATTCATATACTTGCTATTTGCTTCTTCTAATAAGGAGGCTATACTCTTGATGCTTTAATAATATCGCCAAAAACACCAGAGGCTGTTACATCGGCACCGGCGCCTGCGCCTTTAATTACCAACGGTTGCTCTACATAGCGGTCTGTATAAAAAAGTACGATATTGTCTTTTCCGTACAAATGATACAAGTCGTGCTGAGGGCCAATATGCTGCAGGCCTACGGATGCTTTACCGTTTTCAAAATTGGCGACAAATTTTAATTTATTGGCACCTGCTTCGCTGAATAATTTTTTGAAATGGGCTTCATGATTTTCCATTGATAAATAAAAATCTTCTACAGAACCCACCATACATTCCGGTGGCATAAAAGAATTGTTGGCAATATCTTCCATTTCTATCACATGGCCTGCTTCACGAGCCAATATCATTATTTTTCGCATTACATCTTTTCCACTTAAATCCAGCCGTGGGTCAGGTTCGGTATAGCCTTCATCCTGCGCTTGTTTCACTATGGCAGCAAAGCTTTTTTTACCATCGTAATTATTAAAAACAAAGTTCAGTGTTCCGCTCAATACGGCCTGTATACTTACTATTTTATCGCCGCCACGTAACAAGTCATTAAGTGTTCCTATAATTGGTAAACTTGCACCTACATTGGTTTCAAAAAGAAATTGAGCATTGAACTCTCTTGCAAGATTTTTTAGTTTTTGATAATATTCGTACGATGATGAACAGGCAATTTTATTACAGGCCACCACGGAAATACTTTTTTGCAATAATCCCTCATAGCATTTAGCTACTGTTTCATTGGCGGTAACATCCGCGAAAACGGAATTACGTAAATTTTTAGATTGTATACGCTCAATGAACTGTTGCATATCCATCGGTTCTCCCTCGCTTATCAATAAATCTTTCCATCGATTTAGGTCTACACCATTATCTTTAAAAAGCATTTTCTTACTGTTACCTAAACCAACCACATTTATTTTTAAATGCAGGTTTTGTAAAAGATATTGCTGCTGCTGCAGAATTTGGTTGACCAGTTTGCCTCCCACGTTGCCCACACCTGCAATAAAAAGATTGATCTCTTTGTACACAGTTTCAAA
>JBGSIG010000424.1:0-13137 GCA_041742655.1 Ferruginibacter sp.
GCCCTCCGGCAGAGCTTACTTCCTCTTCGGATTAACAACACAGTATATGTAAAAGATTTGAAAAAATCACCAACCATTTATCAGTACATTACCTTTTTTAATTTCTTACATTCTCTGCAACCACATCTACACCGTTAAAATAGACTACATCCCTCCTTCTGGCCACCGGCGTTACTTTTAAAGATTCAACTTTTCCCTTTCTGTAAACACATTCAACAACGGTATTTTTTGGGGCCCTCAATTTAAAGCTAACATCCCAGTTTTTTGGCCAGGCCGCAAAAAGTATGATACGGTCGTCTGTAGATTGCATCAGCATTTCCTGTAGCCCAATCATACCGCTTCCGCCCCAGTTGTGGTCAGGCACCCAATCGTGGCCTGGCCCCCAGAATGTTGGATAACGACGATCGGAATCTCTTAATTTTTTAATGGTTATTTCCGCTGCTTCATCTGTTAAACCCATTCTGGCGCAGAAAATTGCATCCTGGTGCCAACTGATATAATTTTTTTGATTGGCATTATCAACTCCGTAGCGCCAGGTATCTTTTACCAATTGCAAATTGGGTTTGCCCACACCAAATAATCCCCATGGAAACACAGGGTACAACTGTGGAATCTCTACATTAATTATTTTGTCCCATGTTTCTGCAGGTGCAATTGTTTCATGGCCGTTCATATCTCTCATGGGCATTGCCGGCAACCTGGAAGCCATTATTTTATAATTACTCTTTTCGTTTACTGAAACATATTTTACAGGAAGCTTTTGAAGTTCGCGGGTTAGTACCGTTAGTGCTGCAATTACATCCGATGGATTTTTAACATGCCCGCTGTATGTTTCAAGTGCCATACAAGGGTAAAAAATATATTTACCATCATCTGAAAATTCTTTACCAAAGTATTGCTTCGCCCTAAACTTATAGTGCTCGTCAAAAAATTGTATAGCCGATTTCACAAAGGGCATATACAGACTAATATCCCGCCCCGAGTAACGGTAATATTCCAGCACCATAAAAGCAAATTCCAGTTGCGAAGTAAAATAGTATTCGTGATAAGCCGTGTATTGCAAACCGGACTCGTAATCTTTGGGACGGTTCCAACCATATTCCCGGCCACTTACTATTGCAGCCTGGTTCATTTGATCGGTAAAGCATGCTCCTTTGTGGCCCCAGTATTGTTTGGTGCGCAACTCAGCATTCTTCAATGGGCGCCGGTAAAAATCAAGTTGCTGTAACATCGTTTCAAAGTCGCCTGTTTTTAACAATGGCCAGTATAAAAGTCGCTGGTTTTGCGCCGTCATCACACCACCGCCCCATGCCCTGAAATCAGGATTATCCAATTTAAAAATCGTGTCAGTTAAAACAGGGTCATAAGTAAAAAGACCACCATTAAATTTGGTAGGATATTCGCCTTTGGCATTGCATGCTAACTGGTAGCGAAAAATAGCATAGTTCTTTCCAATTTGCCACACAGAGTCGGATGCATTGGGTGTATCGGGATTAATAGCGATAAAACTTATGTTCCAAAAATTTTTCCAAAAGCTTTGATGTTTTGCAAATTCATTTTTGGTACTTAGATGTGGCCGGCCCAGTATCGAATCCATTGACTGCTGCCATTGGCTTGCTGCTTTATAATAACCTGCATGCATCGTAACATCCAGGTTGAAATTTTTTGCGGGGCTTTTGCTGCTCAGTATAATACTTTTGTAGGGTGTTCCGAGGTAGGTTCCTGCGCCTTCACCACTTACCACCATATTGTTGGCCTCAACTGTTCCGCCAAACACAAAGTCTTTCAAAGGATTCCATAATTTATTTTTTATAGATAGCAAATCCTGTTGCACAATTTCCCTGTCAATCACCAGATCATTGTTATTATTCTGATGATAAAAAGCAATACGGTTATTAATTGTTTTAACGGTGTCAGGATACCAAAAAATATCGCTCCCTGTGTAGTCAATATAACTTGGAACAACCCATCGTATTACGATTGGATTTTTTTTGAACCGCCAATATTGATACTCGGCCTTTGCTGAAATTGTTTTGTTTGCTGTGAGCTCCACATGAATATCAGGCCGGTCAGTTTCCACCCAAATTTTTACGTCCGCTTTTAATGCTCCATTCGTCGCCTGTATTTCAATAAGGCCATTTTCGAGTTTTAATTCCTGTCGAATATTTACAAAGGGATTCGGTGAACATTCAATTTTTATTCTACCTGATTTCAGCAATGCATTGTTTTCATCAAAACTATTGCTTCGGCCAAAATAAAAATACAGCGCTCCGCCCTCAACCCATACATTGCAACCTACATCGCAGCCACCTACGGGCATCGCCTCACCTGCATTTTTGCTTGCACTGTTCCAAACAACATTGTACGAGCTTAATATTTTTTCGAAGGATTGCGCTTTGGCTGAAAAAAATAAGCAATTCGCAAATATGGTAAGTATTATAATTGATTTCATTTGTAAAAGTCTTTTATAATCACCGCACAAAAAAAATTGTTGATATATGGGTCAGCAATATATACATGTTTTAAAAAAGACTTTCATTTTTTTAAACAATCTTAGTCAATAAAAAAATTTGGTTGGTTAATTATTTTATAGCTGCCCACTTTTATTTTTCAATCATTTATTAAAAGAAATGTACAAATACATAACTTCAATTTTCAACCATATAAAAGATGAGATACCTTTCTTGTATTATCCTTATTTCTTGCTTAAGCTGTGCAAGAACGCCCTATGCAGCCAGCAATAAAATGTACAAAAAAGAGTCGAAGCAATTTTCGGAAATAGTAAAAGCCTATCCCCTCACCGATTCTTTGAGCAATGTGCCTTTTATTGGCACTACAAATTTCAATTTACGAAAACCTAATTTTGTCATCATCCATCATACGGCACAAAACAGCTGCGAGCAAACGCTGAAAGCATTTACCACACAGCGTTCACAGGTGAGTGCTCATTATGTAATTTGCAAAGACGGTACTATCCACCACATGCTGAACGACTACCTGCGTGCCTGGCATGCGGGTTCCGGCAAATGGGGTAACGATGCAGAAATTAACAGCAGCAGCATTGGCATTGAATTAGACAATAATGGTTACGAAGCTTTTACACCCGAACAAATAAACAGCCTATTTAAGGTACTTACAGCACTTAAAAGGCAATTCAATATTCCACAGGCAAATTTTATTGGCCATGCTGATATAGCACCCGTCCGTAAAACCGATCCTAATGTGTTTTTTCCATGGCAGCAACTGGCAGAAAATGGTTTTGGTTATTGGTACCCGGATACAACTAATCTTATCTTGCCCGCCAATTTCAATCATCTTCAGGCATTGCGCATTATCGGCTACGACGTAAAAGACAGCACCGCCGCTATCATTGCTTTTAAACGTCATTGGTTAAGTGATACAATACCCGGCCTAGATTCGTCTCGTTATAAAGTGTTGCTGCAGGTGATGAAGCAATATGAATAGGCAATATTGAACCAGAGCAAAAAGCCTTACACAAATGCCAGAGATTAACTATACAATTAATCCAGCGCATGATCGGCAGGCATATCCTGCCCCGACCATATTTTCACCGAAGTCCAGGGCACAGCAGGCTTACTCCAAAAATCATCCGTTGCTTTAAGGCCCAGCGGCAAAAAAATTTGTGTGCATAGGTACACACTTCCGGTATTGATATAACCTTCTGCCAGCCCAGGTTGAGCACCATACAGGCCAATATTGAGCCAGCCTTTTTCATTGAATGTTGCAGGCGACTCCAATGTTTTTTTTATCACGGCAGTTAAGGCACAACGTATTTGTGAAGGGCTTAGTTGCTTAGGTAGTTGTTGGGTAAGAGCCATATTGGCAAGATGGTGAAAGGCGCCGCCCCGGTAAGTGATTGATCTTCCGGTTGCAGGAAAACTTCCATCGGTATTAATCATACGTTCCTGCAGCACTGCGTAGCGTTTACAAATTTTATCCAGCGTTGGTTGAAACAATTTATAACTGCTGTCTTTTTTATTGATGACAGCCACTATGCATTGCAGGTAGGGCTGAATAACATAGCTGTTGTAAAAGTCAACATGAAATTGCATTCCATCCGAAAATAAGCCATCCCCCACATACCAGTGGTTGGCAAATTCTTTTACGGCATAGTCAATCCTTACCTTATCGTAGGGAAGTTGATAATTACAAAAAAAAGTTTCAATCATGGCACTAAATAAAAGCCAGTTGCTGTAGTACGGCACTGTATTTCGGGTAGCAACAAAAGCAGCCTGAATATTGTGTTGCGTGCTGCTATCGGCCTGTTGCCATAGCCACGGGCAGCGTATTAAAGCAAGCGATAAAAAAGATGCATCTACTAAAGATTGTGTTCCCGTAAACAACAAATAATCTTTTGCAGCAGGGTTTACGGCATTGGCCAGTGCCCTTGAAGCAAGTAACCTGTATTCGTTCCGCAGCTTTTTTTCTTCCCCATCTCCTTCGCCCGATTGAAGCCATGGAGCTATACCGCAAAGCGTTCTGGCAAAGGCTTCCAGGTAAGCCACTTCTTTTCTGGCAGCCTTGTTATCCACTCTTTCGGATAGCGCTACCGGCATTTTTTCTTTCAAGGTATTAGCTGCAAGATTGGTTAAGACAGGTCGGCTAATTTTATCAAGGTAAGTCAGCCAAAGTTTTCTATCGCCGCTGCCTGTTCCCGGAATACGTTGCGCAAGCCCTTCAAAATAAAAGCAGCTTATAAATAACAACGTGGTTAAGATGATTCGATTTAGCCTGGCGTATAAAGTATGTGGCATGATTGCTTTTTTTTAGTATCAATGTACGTCAATTTTAATTTCAACTCTTCATACATCCTTTTTTGAGGTAGGGAAAGACAAGGGGCAATTAACTGGCAAAAGTTATTACCCCGGTGATAGCAGTACTCAATTTTTATTTGATTTAACTTAGCCGTAAAAATCATAAATATGGCAATTCGCATTTTTATTACAGGCGGCACTTTTGATAAGGAGTACAATGAACTGAACGGGCAACTATATTTTAAAGATACTCACCTGAGCGACCTGCTTGAAATGGGCCGCAGTAAAACACCAGTGGAGATACGCACACTGATGATGATAGACAGCCTTGAAATGACCGACGAAGACAGAGACCTGATAGTACACCAATGCAGCAACTGCGATGAAACCCAAATTGTAATTACCCACGGCACAGATACAATGGCCAAAACTGCCGCGGTATTGGCCATGGCAATACAAAATAAAACCATCATCCTTACCGGGGCTATGATACCCATTAAATTTGGAAGTTCAGATGGATTGTTTAACCTGGGCAGTGCGCTGGCTTTTGCGCAGGCATTACCTTTTGGCGTATACGTTGCAATGAATGGGCGCTACTTTAATTGGGACAATGTGCGCAAGAATAAACAGACCGGAGTTTTTGAAGAAATAAAATAGATTGGTGTGCAGCAAGCAGCGAAGACAATGCAGATTATTACCTGGCATAATAAATTACTACCTTTAAAAAACTTTGTTCGTTGCAAAGTCAATTAAATTTTCAACTAAAAGAATTAATATGAAAGCTATTTTGATGTTCATAACAGCAATTACCATTTGTGCAGGATGTAATGCTAAAAAAGAACCCCCCACTGCTGATAAAGTAGCATCCACTAAGAAAAATGAACTACCCACTGTAGACATACAAATAAAATCTGCATTATTAGCTGCCCCTGCGGAAAAAAGTGATAGCTGCACCGTGTATGGCTATTCGGCCGATAAACAATTGGTGCTTTTGCGGCAAGGCACCAATGAAATGATTTGTCTTGCAGACAATCCCGATGAACCTGGTTTTTCTGTAGCCTGTTATGTAAAAGATCTCGAGCCCTTTATGCAACTGGGCCGTGACCTTAGAAAGCAGGGTATTAAAGGTGATTCAATATTTAATGAGCGGGAAAAAGCTGTAAAAGCAGGTACCCTGCAAATGCCCAAACAACCTGCAGCGTTGTACGTTTATTCGGCCAAAGATGACGAATACAATAGTACCACCGGTGTGGTAAAGAATGGCTACCTGCGTTATGTGATTTATATTCCTTATGCAACGGCTGCCAGTACAGGCTTGCCGAAAAAACCAACTGCCGATGGCATGCCCTGGATCATGTACCCCGGAACACATGGTGCACATATTATGATCAACCCATAGAAATCAGTTCAACATTAGTTTGATTCTGTTCCGGAAGTTTATGTTTTTAAGAAGAAAAGTCGTCATTATTTACCTGGATTTTGTGCTGCAACTTAGCTTCATTGTCGTCGCACTCTTTTACTGTATATTTTCAATTTATTTTTTAGCAGGCATCTTTGTTAGTGTCAGAAATTTATTATTGTTAACTTATAAAGTTTTTGCGGCAGAAACCCGGAATGATTTACTTGCCAAATCAAATCTGCTTTCCTAAAAATTATCCAGTTTGTTATAAAATTAATTTGAGCCATTTTTAAAATATTAGTTTATTACATTTACAGTATATATTGATAATTTATAAACAGCCTTTTACTGATTTCTTTCTTTGATTTTCCAACCATTATTTAATTAAACTTTAAAATAAAAAAAATGGCTTCAACAAAATCTTATGCTGCACAAAGTGCAACAACGCCGCTGGCCCCATGGACCATCGATCGCAGAGACCCTAAACCACATGATGTACAGATAGAAATATTATACTGTGGTGTTTGTCACAGCGATCTTCACTTTGCCCGAAACGACTGGGGGATGTCGGTGTTTCCTTTAGTACCGGGTCATGAAATTGTAGGCCGTGTGATTGCCGTAGGCGACCATGTAAAAAAGTTTAAAGCCGGCGATCTTGCAGGAATTGGTTGCCTGGTAGATAGCTGCCGCGACTGTGATAACTGCAAGGAAGGCCTTGAACAATATTGCACCAACGGCTGGGTTGGCACTTATGGTGGCCAGGAAAAAGATGGCAGCGGCTCAACGCATGGCGGTTATAGCAAACAGATACTTTGTCATGAAGATTTTGTGCTGCGTATTTCGGATAGCCAGCCACTGGAAGCCGTAGCGCCTTTACTTTGTGCCGGCATCACCACCTACTCTCCGTTAAAGCGCTGGAAAGTAGGCAAGGGACAAAAGGTGGGTGTACTGGGTTTAGGTGGTCTCGGGCATATGGCCGTAAAACTGGCTGTATCAATGGGGGCAGAAGTTACCATGCTTAGCCACACACCATCGAAGGCAGAAGATGCCAAACGCCTGGGCGCACATAAATTTGTGCTCACCAGTGACGAAGAACAGACTAAATCAGTTGCCAGTTACTTTGATTTTATTTTAGATACTGTATCGGCTGTACATGACTATAATTTTTACCTGGGCCTGTTAAAAACAGATGGTACCATGGTTTGTGTAGGCGTTCCACCTCCGGCACCGCCACTGGGTATTTTTAATCTTATTTTTCAAAGAAGAAGCCTTGCTGGTTCCTTAATCGGCGGCCTGCCCGAAACACAGGAAATGCTTGACTATTGTGCCGAACATAATATTGTAAGCGATGTGGAAGTAATTGCCATGAAAGATATTAATGAGGCCTACGAGCGTATGATAAAGGGCGATGTTCGTTACAGGTTTGTAATTGATATGGCAACATTATAAAGTCTCAAATTTTAAACATCTAATATTCAAGAGCTGTCTTTATGGGCAGCTCTTTTTATTTAAACAGCATTTACAAATATGGAGCAGGGTTATAAATAAAACGCTCAATATCACCGCTGGAGTGAAAAAATTATCACCCATTCCCTACCCTTTCCATTTCATCGCCGGCACCGGAGGCCCTGCGATTTATAGCTTTAAACGTTTTACCAAAACGATAGGTAAAGGCGATATTTATTACCCGGCTATCGCGGCGTACAATAAAATATTCAGTGGCTTTTAAAAACTGCGTGAACCCTTCCATGGCGTTGGTGTAAAAAATATCACGGACACTTAATTTTACAGTACCCTTCTTTTTTAGCACCGGCCTTGATACGCCAACCGACAGTTGTCCTGTGGGATACAACAGTTCCTGTAAGTCGTTGCGGGCACGGGTGGTGTAAAAGCCGGATATTTCACCACTATACACTTTTGCAAAACTAAACTGGTTATTGAGGTTAAAGTTAAGTTGGTTTATTTGCGACGTGTAGTCGAGACCGTTATAGCCATTTAATTGTTTGTGGTTGTATAGTGCCTGCCCTGTAAGCGACCACCATTTAAATGGGCTTATCACTATGGTAGCCGACAAGCCGATATTGTACACACTGCCCACATTTCCCTGGCTGTAAAACAATATGCCGCTGACAGTATCGGTTAAAAATAATTGCGAAAAATAATTTTTGATATTGCTGTAAGATATTCTGGTGGTTAAAATATTCTTATATTGGTGGCTCAATTCCAGGTTCCAGCTATATTGCGGTAATATAAAAGGGTTACCAGTTTGGTAGGTGTATTTATTAATCACAAAATAAAAAGGATTCAGGGTTTGAAAAGCGGGCCTGTCTATTCTTCGGCCGAAAGTAACAGTAAACCCGTTGAGCGAATCGGCCTGGTAAGTTACAAAACCGCTTGGAAATAAACCGCCGTAGTTACGGCTAAAAGAAGAATCTTTTTGTACGGCATTGCCCAACTGGCTTGCATCGTAGACGGTTGCCTCGTAACGTAAACCTCCCTGCATGTTGAATTTTTTATATTTCGTTTCTACACTGCTGTATATCGCATTGATATTTTCCTTGTATAAAAAGCGGTTACTCTTTCCATAATCTTCGTACCAATTGGTGCCGTCATAGTTTTCATAATATGCAGTATTGTCTGTATTTATCTGCGATAATTTAAACCCTGCCTGAATGGTCGTGTTTTCTCCACTGCGCAAATTATAGTCCGCCTTGGCAGACTTAATATGAATGTAGGAAGTAATATCACCCTGCGATGCTTCTTTGTAGCCTCCAGCCTGCATCAGCTCATTGTTGAATAGTGGTTGGTTGGCCATGCCATAATTCAACCAATCGATATCTACCGAAATATCCTGCGCCTGGTTAAACGTATGCCTTGCATTTAAATTAATGGTTCCGCTTTTGAAATCATTGTTGCTGGTGCTGGTGGTGCTAACAGCAGAATCAACGTTTCCTGCTGCATCCAGCCATGTGGCTCTAGCTCCGCTTTCTCCTTTTCTTTGTATGGTAGTACCACCAAGGCTAATGCCGATGGTTGTTTTTGGCGTAACAAAATAATCAATGCCTGTTTTTAAAGTATTATTAAAAAATTTACCGGAAAAATAAGTAGGCTGGTCAAGCACTGCTGTTAAGTTACCTGCGTCATCATAATATTTTCGCAAGGCATAAATGCTAGTGAGGTATTTATTGGCCGTAAAACTATAGGTAACAAAAGTATTGAACTTTCCGGTGCGGTAATTCAGCACCACACTATTGGTATTTTTTGGATAGACCCCCTGTCCAGGTGAAATGGTAATAGTGCCATTGAAGCCCGTTGTCTTATTCTTTTTTGTTTTTATATTGATGATGCCTGCATTGCCGCTTGCATCATATTTGGCAGAAGGATTAGTAATAAGCTCTATTTGGTCTACCTGCGATGAACTCATACTGCTCAGTAAATTGTTTAATTCAGCCCCGGACAGAAAAGTGGGTTTATCATCTATCATTACCGTAACGCCCGATTTACCCTGCAAAGCAATACTGCCATTTTTATCAACCATTACGCCCGGCGATTTTTCCAATACTTCCAGTACAGTGGCGCCTAAGTTGGTAACGGATGCGTCTACATTCACTACGGTCTTGCCTTGCATTTGCTGAATGGGTGGTTTATGCGTTGTAACCCTTACACTTTCCATGGTAGTAGCTTCAGGCTCTAACGTAATGGTTACTGAATGCAACCTTGAAGGAAAATGTACCGAGTCGATATTGTGTGATTTATAACCTGTGTAAGTAACCGAAAAAGAATAAAAGCCTTTTTCAGGACTGTCAAAAAAGGCAACTCCTTCGCTATTGGTAACAACGGTTTTCAACAGTTTATTGTTGCTGAATAACTGCACGGTGGCACCTACAGCAGGCAACGATTTTTCGTTCAATACAGACAGTTCAAAGCCAGGATTTTGAGGTAAAGCCATCTGGCCTTTTGCATTTGCAAATGATAACAATAAATAAAGCAAACAATATGTTTTTAGCAGGCTCGCCATAAGCAGCAAAGATAGAGAAGGGGTAAATTAAAAGCGGATAATAATGTTTAGCGGTTATTTTGTAAGTGCAGTGGTATAAGGCACGGATTGTGATGAGAAAAAAACTGTTATTATATCAGACACAACTTTCGCTTTACAGATTTTTACTTTTAAGTGCAAAAAAAATGGACTCAGCGATTTGATTACTTTTTTTATGCACAGGCATTTTTAAAACCATAGGCGGTATGCGTATTCATTAAAAAAAAATTACTTTTAATTTAGATAATAAAATTTGTGTTTACTCTTTACATATAAAACAGGTGTATGAAAACATGTAAAAATTCATTGACGGCAATACTTGTTCTTTCTGCTTTTTTACTCAGCGGCCAGTTGGCTATGGGGCAAAAACCAGACTCCGCCCAGGCAGTTTATATCAAAAAACTGGTAGACAACCAACAATATATTTTTTATGGGGAATCGGCTACCCCAATGAAAGGCAGGCAACGTTTTTTAACTCCTGGAAATACCGTACACATTTCAAAAGATACTGTTGCAAGCGACCTGCCTTATTTTGGAAGAGCGTATTCTGCCAGTATTGACCCAACCAACGGCGGGATAAAATTTACTTCTACCAGTTTTGATTATAAAGCGGAAACAAGAAAAAAAGGCGGTTGGGATGTCACTATAAAAACAAAAGATGTAAAGGATACACAAACCCTGAGCTTCACGATTTTCGAAGACGGCAAAGCTTATTTACAGGTTACAAGCAACAACCGCCAGTCGATAAGTTTTAATGGGTATGTAAAATAATTGATTTAAAATCGTTTTGCTTAAAGGTACAATGTGTTCGGCAAGCCGCACTACAACAGAATATTAATGCAGCATCTTTTCCTTTTAAATTGAGGATGCTGAACTATTTAAGGCACTAATTTTTCAAAAGGTATAAGGTACTTTCTTTTTATCGCAGCCAGCAATAGGGCTGCCAGGATTAAATAAATCAACCGATATAAATATATTTTTATATATACCTGAGCTGCAAGATTTTCACATTAAAATGATTCATTTAAATTGTAAACAAATATCTTCGTCATAAATTAAACAACAAACAACATGAAAAATAAACACGTTTTAGTACTGGGTACTGCGCTCACTTTGTTATTTAGCTCTTGCGTTAGTAAAAAAGTTCTTCAGGAAGAACAGACAAAATATAGCCAGCTGCAAACCGAGTACGCCAAATTAGAAGCAGAATTGAAAGATTGCAAAAGTGTATCGCTAGCCGATGCGCAAAATAAAGCAGCGCTTGAAGCCGAAGTTGCCAGCCTTAAAAAGCAAATTGAATTGATGGATGCCAATAATACCAGCGCCCTGAAACAACTGGAAAGCTTATCGGTGATTAGCGGTGCACAAGCTGAGAGCATAAAAAAGTCGCTTGATAATATCGGCGCCAAGGATGCTTACATACAAGACCTGCAGAGTGCCATTGCCCGCAAAGATTCTTTAAACCTGGCACTGGTTACCAACTTAAAAGGTGCAATTGGAAATATGGACGACCAGGATATTAATATAAAAGTTGATAAGGGTGTTGTGTACATCGATATCAGCGATAAATTATTATTTAAAAGTGGTAGCTACGTTGTAAATGACAGAGCTGCTGAAGTATTGGGCAAAGTTGCATTAGTGTTAAAAAATCAACCAACTATAGAATTTATGGTAGAGGGGCATACCGACAATGTGCCTCTTAAAGGCAATGCGGTACTGTTAGACAACTGGGATTTGAGCGTTAAAAGAGCTACTGCCGTGGTGCGTCTTTTGCAGGATAAGTATGGTCTTGACCCGGCACATATTACTGCCGCAGGCCGTAGCGAATACGTTCCTGTTGCAGACAACAGCACTGCTGAAGGAAGAGCCGCTAACCGCAGAACAAGGATAGTGATTTTACCTCAACTTGATCAATTCTTTAAATTACTGGAGCCAAAAAAATAATACAGATATATAATTTTTTCAAAAGCCATCTTTTTTTAAAGATGGCTTTTTCTTTTATAAAAAAATGGATAGATACGCAGATAGTACTGATAAAAGCAGATTGATGCAGATATGAGAAAGGTCAATTTACTTCAATTAAATTATTAAAAATCCTTCCCTACCAGCGTCATCCGTGTTTCTATTTCTCGAAATCCAAAGGTTGCCAACCATTGCAAGAGGTGTTACATCCACAAAAGCACTTTGAAGGTTGGCAACCTTAATGCCTTTACGTGTAACTTTGTACACCTATTTAATAGCAATTGACATGACAAAACTTTCCATCAACATCAATAAAATTGCCACCCTGCGCAATAGCCGCGGCGGCAATAATCCCGATCTGATTAAAACAGCACTGGACCTTGAACGTTTTGGCGGTGAAGGCATCACGGTACACCCAAGGCCCGATGAAAGGCATATTCGCTATGCGGATGTGTACGCATTAAAGGAGGTGATAGACACAGAGCTAAATATTGAAGGCAACTGTACCGAAGATAAATTTGTGGCGCTGGTGCTGGCAAACAAGCCTGCACAGGTAACACTGGTGCCAGATGCGGTGGGGCAAATTACCAGCAATCATGGATGGAATACTGTGGAGCATAAAGATTACCTTATTGAAATGATTGCTGTATTTAAAAATGCAGGAATTAGAACCTCTATTTTTGTTGATCCCGTTATTGAAATGATAGAAGGCGCCGCCGCTACAGGCACCGACAGAATTGAGTTGTACACCGAAAGCTTTGCGAAAGAATATGCAGCGGGCCATAAAGACGCATCAATAAAAGATTACATCGCTGCGGCAATAAAAGCGAACGAACTAGGCCTTGGTATTAATGCCGGCCACGATCTTGATCTGCAAAACCTGCAATATTTTGCACAACATATTCCCGGCCTGCTGGAAGTATCTATCGGCCATGCATTGATATGCGATGCCATTTATTTAGGTT
>JBGSIG010000425.1:0-2290 GCA_041742655.1 Ferruginibacter sp.
ATAATAGTAAATAAAATTGTTTTGTCCTGATGATTGATTGTTGCCGGTATGTTGTACGACTTGCCAATGTAGTGATACCAGTTTTCGTAAGTATTTCCGTAAAGACATTGCCCAAAAAAGTAAAGTAATACACTTGCTGCAAGCCCGGTAATAAACGCAATTAAAAGCAAGTTGTACTTTTTTGTGTTGGTAATGCCGATTTGCTTTCGGCCGAATTTATTGAGGAATATAAAAGGCGCAAGCGCCGAAATGAACATAATCATTCCGATGTAGCTATAATTGCCCGAAGCATTCGCATGCAGCACCAATACAAAACGAGGCACACAAATTATACAAATTAAAAATAGTCCGAACTTCCAGTTGAAATTAAAAATTTTACGCCAGAATGGCTTTAGTTCGTCATCCATATTGTTCATAGATTGTAAGGCGCCACAATAATTTTGTATTGAGCAAATCCGGAAGTTGAAGCATTTTTTACAATTTTACTGCCTGCCCCGTAGCAGCCGATTTATAAATTGCATTCACTATCGTGATATCCCTTAATCCTTCCTGGCCCGGAACCATCATTGGGGTGCCATTCAAAATTGAAGTTGCATCGTCATCCATTTGCTTTGCCTGTTGCCATGGCACATCGTAAGGAAAATAAATTTCACCCAGCAGGCTCTTTCCTTTTATGCCATTATAGGCCGAATACGGAGCCATATTGATAGTCCCTTTTTCACATGTAATGTCAAGAAAATTAATATTTTCACCAAAGCTGGTTTTAATATCGGCTAACACACCACCCGGAAATTCAAGTACTGCAACGGTTGTTTCGTCAAGGCCATCTTTATAAATTTCAGCCCTTGTGGTTGAAGTGTTGGCAGATATAATTGAAACGGGTTCCATACCAGTACCGAGCCTTGCTCCCTGAATGGCATAAACTCCCATATCGTATAGCACTCCACCGCCCATAGCTTTATTTTGTTTCCAGTGGTTTGTCCGGTTATCAACATATCCTGCTGCACAGTTAACATGCTTTACTTTACCCAGCAATTGTTCTTTTACTATTTTCCTGTATTGTTGCGTGTTGGGTTCGTGGTGAAGACGATACCCTATGGCAAGCGACCTTTTATTTTCAGCACAGGCATCTATCATCTCCTGGCACTGCTGTGTGGTAAGGGCCATAGGCTTTTCGCACCACACATGCTTGCCTGCTTTTGCAGCTCTTATAACATATTCATAGTGCATCGATGGAGGTAATACCACGTACACTATATCAATGTCAGGATTGTTGGCAACCTGGTCAAAGTTTTCGTAATTGTAAATATTCTTGTCCGGGATGTTATACTTCTTTTTCCAGGCTTCGGCTTTGGCAGGCGTGCCAGTAACTATACCGGCAAGGTAACAGTGTTTTGTTTGTTGAAGTGCGGGGGCCAGCAGGTCGGTACTGTAGTAGCCAAGACCCACCAACGCCACGCCCAGTTTATCTTTTTTGCTGTTACATGCAGCTAAAAAAATATTTGGCGACGCATAAATTGCGAGACCACCTGATGCTATATTCTTAATAGCGCTTCTACGTGAAATAGTTTTCATGAAATAGTTTTTAAAATGATGAATGCTAGTTCAAAAATCGCCGGTGCCGGCAGGAAGTATTATTATAAATTCACTGCCCACACCTTCCTCACTTTCTACAATTATTTCGCCGCCGTGGGCCTTTACAATATCGTAACTTAAACTCAACCCAAGCCCCGTGCCTACTCCGGGACCCTTTGTTGTAAAAAAGGGATGAAAAATTTTCTCCTTCACCTCCATTGACATACCGGTGCCATTGTCTTTCACCACTATGAATAACTGATCTTCTGTTTTTTTCGTGCTAACGGAAACGGCTGGGCTAAAATTGTCCTGTACATCTTTGCTTTTAGCCCCCACTGCGTAAAAGGCATTGTTCACTATATTGAGAATTACCCGGCCCATCTCCTGCGGTACTATGTTTAGTATCCCAGCTTCGGCATCAAAATCTGTATGCATTGCAGCGTTAAATGTTTTATCTTTTGCACGTTGCCCATGGTAGGCAAGCCGAAAATATTCATCAATAAGCGCATTGATATATTCTTCCCACAACCAAGCTCCATCGAACAATATCCCATATATCTGGCGTGTGCCGGAACCTATCTGATGCTTCTGGTGCTGCAGAATTAAGATGCATAAGTGCTGCAAAGCCCGGTACTCACGATAATAAGCATGCCTTACAGTATTCTGTTTGTTTTCCGTTATGATCTTTCTCTTATCGTAAGCCTCATAATCCAGT
>JBGSIG010000426.1:0-4723 GCA_041742655.1 Ferruginibacter sp.
GAAGCATTGTTATGATGCGTTTGATGCCCTGGATTATTTAAGAGATAACAATGTAGATCTTATTTTCCTGGATTTAAATATGCCCAAACTTAAAGGGTTCGATTTTTTAAAGACATTACCCGATCCGCCAAAAGTTATTGTGACTACGGCCTACCAGGAATATGCACTGGAAGGGTATGAGCTGGCTATTACAGATTACCTCTTAAAGCCTTTTAGTTTCGAACGGTTTTTAAAAGCAGTGAATAAAGCTGTTCAGGCAAAAAAAAATATCAGTGCAGAAACACAGCAAACGGATACCACCAAATCCGGCTTTATTTTTCTTTACAGCTATAAAAAATATATTCAGGTGAAGTTAGATGACATTCGATTTGTGGAAGCAGCCGGGAATTATTCGAAAGTAGTTTTAAAAGATAGCGGCATAATGGTTAGAGAAAAAATTTCAGATATGTTAGAGATGTTTCCTTCAGCAGATTTTATACAGGTGCATAAATCCTTTGTTGTTGCCAAAGAACATATCAGTAGTGTTGAAGGCAACAGGATAATGATAGGAAATGATGTTGTTCCAATTGGAAAGCTCTATAAGGAGCAGGTTATTGAATTTATAAAAGGATAGTTTTCCGCTGCTTCGTGTCTTTGTTTATCAATCCTCAAAATATTCTTTTCAGTAAACGCTTCTTCACCGCAGCGGACAGGCTGCAACGATGCTGCCTTGATGCACCGGCTCCGCTCTATATTGATGCGGGCACAAAAAAGTCAAAAGTAAAAATCCAAAAAAAGTTTTCTTTTCAGGCTCCTTTTAACTTTTGACTTCAAGAACAGTTCTCGTATCGTAGAGATGGCAGAAAAAATTATTTCGGTTTGTACTCCAACACCAATACCGCATTCTCGGTAAGGCTGGCGCTGGAGTGCAGCTCGTAACGTTTGTCGCCGGCAATTACCACAATCAATGCTGTATTGGGCGGTATGCTGCCGAGGTTATTAGCAAAGAGTACAATCTCATGCTGGGCGGCTTTTTCATCAAGCGTAAGCTTTACGGTTATGGCCTTTTCGGTCAGGGGCTGGTTGTTTACCAGCAACTTGTTGTTGTAAAAAACACTGATGCTGTCGCCGTCAACCGTGGCATTGTCGTAAATACTGATGGTGATATCTTTTACCGATACGGGTATGCGGCTGAAGATACTATTCTTTCTTTTGCTTACATCTTTCAGTGCAGAATCGGGCGCAGGCTTTGTTGCTGCGGGTGCAGGGCTGCCTGCGTTGGGGTCTATCTTATATTCCTTTGGAGGCTCGGCTCCCATAAGGTTTTTGGTAAAATAATCCCAGCGGCGGCGCATCATATAATAACTGGCGGCACCATAGCCGTGGCGTGCATTAGGAAAAACAACCAGGTCGAAATCTTTATTGGCTTTTTGCAATGCTTCCACTACAAGGTAAGTGTTGTAGGGTGGCACATTATCATCCATACCGCCATGTGCCAGCATCAGCTTGCCTTTGAGGTTACCTGCATATTTTGCATTGGCCTGGTCTTCGTAATTGGTTTTGCCGTTGGGGCCTTTTTCCATTAACCCTATGTAGCGTTCGCCCCAGTCGTCTTCGTAGTTGCGGTTGTCGTGGTTACCGCTTTCGGAGATGCCCACTTTATAAAAATCGGGAAAGGTAAACATGGCGTCTGCTGTGGCAAAGCCGCCACCGGAGTGTCCCCAAATACCTACTTTATCAAGATCCATATAGGAGCGCTGGGCCGCCAGTTGTTTTATACCAGCCACCTGGTCATCGAGTGTATTACTGGCCATGTTTCCATAACAGGCATCGTGAAAAGATTTGGAGCGGTCGGGATTGCAGGCACCATCAATGATGACCACAATGAAACCCAGGTCGGCAACTGCCTGGTGATCGCCACGTGCCGGAATGAATGAGCGGCTGCCCACACCCCCGCCCTGCGGGCCGGGGTAAACATAATTGATGATGGGATATTTTTTTGTTTTATCAAAATCTTTTGGCGTGAACATAAGACCGTACAGGTCCCATTTATTGTCGGCAGATTTTACCTTGATGGGCTCAGGTGCTTTCCAGCCGGTGGCAGTAAGTGCCGATATATCTGCTTTCTCTAAAGTGCTGATGAGTTTACCATTCATGTCACGTAACACAGCCACCGGTGGCACATTGGGCGTAGAATAATTATCTACAAAATATTTTTCATCTGGTGAAATGGAAATAGTATGATTGGCATCTTCGGGTGTAAGCAATTGCAGGTTACTTCCATCCATATTGATTTTATAAAAATGGCTGAAGTAGGGGTCACGGCCAGGCTCACGGCCATTGGCTTCAAAGTAAAGCACCCTGTTCTTTTCATCGGTTTTTAATAAACGGGTTACTACAAAATCTCCTTTTGTAATTTGATTTTTTAGCTGACCGGTTGTGGCATCGTAAAGATAGAGATGCCCCCAGTCGCTACGCTCGCTGTACCAAATGATTTCGTTGGTGGCGTTGAGATAATTAAAGTTGATAGCACCCTGGCCGCTTTCGTATTGGGTGGCTACTTTTTCTTCGAAGATTTCTTTCACGTCGCCGGTGACTGCATCGGCAATGCGAACCTTCTCTTCTTTATGATCCCGTGAAGTGGAGATAAAAGCGAGTTTGGTTGCATCATCGCTCCACACGTTATCATCGTAGCTGCCGCTTGAAGAGATATCATCGCTGAGGGTTCCGCGGTGAGCATCTGGCGGTATTTTTAAACGGATGACTTTTGCATTATCCACATCAATGATAACACGGTCAATCTTTACAATTTCTTTGTCTTCCGGCAGCGGGTATTTCCAGGCGCTTAATTTGGGTGCGCCCACATTGGTACTTACCAAATACATATCGCTTACATGGCGCTGGTCCTGCTGAAAAGTAGCTATCTTTTTTGAGTCGGGGCTCCACAATAGAATGGGACGGTCGCTATGTGTCCAGCCGGCATTGTCGGTGGCGTAGCCGTAATTTTCTATGCCATCAAAAGTGAGCTGGGTTTCCTTTTTGGTGGCTATATCTTTTACCCACAAGTTCCAGTCTTTTATGTAAGCTGCTTTTTTACCATCGGGTGAAGCAAGTTCGTTAACCCCACCCCTGCGGCGGCCTCCCCCTGCTGCCCCTGCATCATTTGGTTCATTGGGCAGGATGGATTTTTTATCAGGGCCAACCTTGCGGCTTCCGTTTTTGGGATCTACCAAAACATATTCTCTGCCATTGGCCACATTTACTGAATACCAGAATTTTCCATCCTGGAGCCAGGTGGGGAATACACTGGCCCGGTACACCAGTTTATTGGTATTAAAGCTGAGTGCTTGGGTGGCCTGGTCGTAATCTGTGGTGGTTAATACTTTTTTATCCTGTGCGGATGCTGTAAGTATTTTTATACTCAGTAACGCTATTAGTAGAAGATTTTTTTTCATGATTTTATTGTTTCGGGGGTTAATTTAAGAAATGTTGGGGGATTTGAGAGAGGATTATTGTTGGGTGGTAAAATGGGCTGTTATTTCCCTATTTATCTCAACATATTATATCTTACTTAGTTTTGCCGCTGGGGCGTTAAGACGTTTTTATTTCTTTGATCGCTCAATATTTTCACGTCGACTTACTCATTTTTTATTTCTTTAAATAAAGAGCGTTAATTTTAAAAACCCCTGAAAAACCAGGGAATCGAAAAGTTATAAATATGATGATCTATAAACAAATTTTTACTCTATTTTTTTTATTGAGTTTCCATTCCTGTATTTCGCAAAAAAATACGGGCTCCGGTATTACTTACACATCCGATTTAAAAACATTTGAAAGTATCTCAAAATTAAAAGAGAAGTTAAAAGATGTGGACATTATCGCACTTGGGGAAAACACGCACGGACTTGGAGAAGTGTTTAAAGCAAAAACAGATTTGGTAAAATTCCTTCATGAGCAACTGGGTTTCAACCTCATCGTTTTTGAAACGGGGTATGGCGATGCCGCCCTGGCCTGGGAAAAAATAGATTCCCTTTCTGCTAAAGATTTTACCTTTTCATTTACATCTAATTTCTATTATAAATCTGAAGAAATAGCAGACCTGATCAGTTATGCCAAATCTCAAAAACAACATCCGTTAAAAATCCAGGGGCTCGACTGTCAGCCGCAACAAGACTACCTGGCACTGCGAATGCAGGAAATTATACTGCCAATAGACCCTGATTTTGCAGCAACTGTAAAACAGAAACTTCAGGATTTTAATAAATTGTACGCCTACGAAAACGAGTTGGATTCGGCAGGCTTTAAAACGGAACAAAAAGAATTTCTTCATTTTATTGAGCAATACAATACACTATTGGTAAACAATAAGAAGCAATTATTAGCATCCGGGAACACTGAAAACGAACTGGCAGCTATTCAAAAAACTATTGACATTTTCAGAACAGCCTATTCAACTATGCTATTTGGCGATATGATGGGATGGCCTGCTGCTGCCAACTTCAGAGACAGATGGCTATTTGAAACCTTTAAA
Organism: Ferruginibacter sp.; assembly: GCA_041742655.1. Lineage (GTDB taxonomy): Bacteria > Bacteroidota > Bacteroidia > Chitinophagales > Chitinophagaceae > Ferruginibacter. The sequence continues at coordinate 4,511 of JBGSIG010000426.1, forward strand.
TGGCTTAAAGAAAATAATCCCAAACAAAAAATTATTATTTGGGCACAAAACAGCCATATTGAAAACCAAACAAAACCAAACGATAATGTAAACTGGATGGGGCATTATTTAAAGCATGCTTATGGATCAAAATATTACTCAATAGGCACGGTGGTTTACAGTGGCAAAAACTTATCTTACAACGGTACCGTTGATTTTGAACATAAGTCACCT